>JBBQLA010000008.1:0-13893 GCA_038327485.1 Acidimicrobiales bacterium | reverse complement strand
CTTGGGTCGTGGTCGGTAAGTACCGCCGCCATGACCCTCTTCGCTCCCCTCGCGGCGTTCGCGAGTGGCACCAATTGTCCCTTCGGGAAATGCGATCGACTTGAGGCGGTCGGGCTCATCGACCTGCTATCGACAGATAGGCCTGCTCGTGACAGGCTGGGGTGATGTCGAGGTCGGTGTTGGGTGGGCGCGATGCCCGCCGGGAGGCTGCGGACCGGGAGGTGTTGGACGCCGCGTGGCGACAGATGGACGAGCACGGCGTGGCCGCGCTCAGCCTCCGGGAGCTGGCCGCGAAGCTCGGCATTCGTCCGCAGTCACTGGCGCACTACTTCGCGACCAAATCGGCGTTGCTTGACGCACTCTTCCGGGATGGCTTCTCCGAGCTGGGCGAGCGCCTGGACAGCACAGGCAGCAGCACCGATTCGACCGACGCACTCATTGCCGCGGTCCAGACAGTCCTCGGATTCTGCGCGGCCAGCCCGGCCCGGTACCACCTCATGCTGCAACGGACCGTGCCGGGCTTCACCCCGAGCGACGAATCACTTGCCGTTGCCCTGGCCGCGCTCGACCAAGTCTTGTGCCGGCTCACCGCGGTCGGGGTCGACGACCCAGCTGACGTCGACGTCTTCCGGGGATTGGTCAACGGACTCGCCGCCGAACAGATCGCCAACGATCCCGGCGGTCGGCGATTCATCGATCGGGCCGAACACGCGGTGCGGGTGTTCCTCGCCGGTGTCGCCGCCACGTCACCCGACCCCAACCAGAGCGAAAGAAAGCGAGCACCGTGGCCATCACCGGACTACACCACGTCCTCCTGACCGTCCGTGACCTGCGAAAATCAACCACGTTCTACAGCGATCTGCTTGGCCTACCGAAAGTCAAAGACATCGCCGACGACGGTGTCGCCGGAGCGAAGGTGCTGTACGCGCTGCCCGACGGTCGCCTCGTCGGGCTGGTCCAACACCAAGCCTCCGCGGACCACGCATTCGACGAGACCCACACCGGACTCGACCATCTCGCCTTCAGCGTCCCCAGGAGCGAGCTCCCCGAGTGGGAACACCGCTTCGACCTGGCCGACGTCGAGCACTCTCCGGCCGCCCCGTCAGCGTTCGGCGACCCCCTGATCATCGTGCGCGACCCCGACGGGATTCAGCTCCAGATCTACGGGGTCAACCCGCCGAGCGAGATTTGAACCACGAGCCCACACCACCCACCACCCCTCAAATGCACGAGACCGACCTCCCCAGAAACCCTAGGGCGATCGGGGGCACCCGTGCACCCGTGCACCCGACCGAACGATCCTCGCTAGCGCACTCGACCGCCACCGACTCGCTGAATCGGACTGAGAATCTCGGAGGCTCGTTCGTAGGGTCTTCTCACGCCGTGGATTGACGTGTTGCAAGGTAGTGCGCCTCGATCTCGGCGGCGGTGACGTCGGCGAGCTCGGCGTGGATCCGGTTCCTCGTTGAGCCGCGAGACCCCTTTGCAGGTGGCGATCTCCAGGTCGGCCTTGGCCGTGGATCCACCAGTAGTCTCCGATTTCATGACCCTCCGCGCTGATCGGCCGCCCTCTCGCGCCGCTCTCGTGGTGGCGGGGGCCATCGTGGCGGCGTGTGTGGGTCTGTTCTTGTTGATCGCCGAGGACGTCCTCGACGGCGGTGGCCTGATCTCTCACGACCAGGCCGTCCTGACCTGGTTCGTCGATCAGCGTTCCGAATGGCTGATCACCGCAGCCCGGTGGGTCAGCACGATCGGAGGGTTCGCCTCGCTGTTCATCGCCGGTGGCCTGTTAGGACTGTGGCTCTTCTGGTCTCGGCGTGCCGCGCCCGGCTTGGCCGCCGCTCCCCTGCTCTCGCTGCTGCTCGGCGGCGCGGCCTCGGCCGGGACCAAGGCGCTGTTCGGTCGGGAACGACCACCGGTCACCCTGCATGCGACCACCGTCGGGCTCGCCTCGTTTCCCTCCGCGCACGCCGCCGACGCCGCCGCGTTCTTCATCGCCGCCGCCCTCGTGCTCTCCCTTACCGTGGCGCGCCGTTCGACGGTGAAGCTGCTCCTCATCATCGGCGGAGCGGCTCTGGCCGGGCTCGTCGGACTCAGCCGCCTCGTGCTCGCCGTGCACTGGCTTTCTGACGTCGTCGCCGGTTGGGCCCTCGGCACCGCCATCGCCACCGCCGCCGTGATGACTGCATGGCTCACCCAGCACCGACCACCCGACGACCCTTGACTACGCCGATGACAGGCTCGCCCCGCTGCCCACTGACCGCTGCCCCGAGTCGCTCAGTCGGGCAACTTGCGCCACCGGGCCTCAGCGAAGGAGAAGACGCCGAACAGGCCCAGACCGATGGCGGCCACCACGATGACCGACGGCCCGTAAGACATCGACTGCAGAGTGCGCAGCGACTGGTCGAGCCCGACCGGTTCCTTCGGATTGAAGACCACCGCGGCCTGCATCACGAACCATCCAACGGCCAGGAACGCCACCATCCGACCAAGGAGCCCACCCACGCCGATAGCGCCCACGGTGCGCCAGGTGCGCTCCGACATCCGGCCGCGGTCGAGGTGGTCCTCAAACTTCCGCGACAGCGCCCGGTAGCCGTTCCAGGCTGCTGCACCGATGACGGCCAGCCCGGCAATGCCCACAAGGTAACGGCCACCCGACCAACCCAGCACGGTGGCGCTCCACCCCTGCCCCTCGGCGTTCGTGCTGACCTGCGGCTTCGACTGGAGCACCGAGACGGCAGCGACGAAGGCCGAACCGTAGACGACCCCCCTCCCCACGCAGCCGGCCCGCTTGGCCCACGCCTTGGCATCGGAGTCCTCCTGCACAACGAACGCCGTGAGCACACACCACAGCGAGTAAGCCGCCAGACCGGCCGCGGTGAGGATGAGTATCCACCGCCCGAACGGCTGGTGCACCAGGGTCACCAGCGCGCCCTGCTTGTCCGCGGTGGCGCCTGCCTCGCCCATAGCGATCCGGAAGGCCAGCAGAGCCACGGTGAGATACAGCACACCCCGTGCCGCAAGACCTACCCGTCCGAGTCTCACCGCCCACACGCTCGACGCCAGCTGACGCGCCGACCCCGTAGCTCGTGTGCTCGACCCGTCCGCCGCCGTCGCGCTCGTGGAAGACATGACGCACCCCTACCCCACAGCCCAGCCGCCGATGCCAGGGCCGGCTGGAAGTACCCCGGTTTGACGGACACTCGACCTGAGGCGTCCAGACGACCATCGGTCGGCGTCAGCGACTCAAACCCCCACCGGATCCCCGAAGCCCGTGACCTGCACTTTCGCGGATCTCGTGGGGGTTCAACTCGGTGTCGGAGGGGGGATGCACACCCTTGTCCCGGCCGGGATCCTGCGGGGTGTCGTGCGGGCGGTGTGAATCAGGCTGAGTAGGCGCACTTGGCGAGCGCTCAACTCGCCGGGGCGGTGTCCACTTTCGCGCTTCGCGCGATTCGGACCAGATGGTTCGCCATGCCCAGGAGTTCTAGCGCCGTGGTTGGATCATCGAGATACGCGTGCTCGTGCGCACGCGGATTTCGGATGCCGGTGATCACGCCAGCGAAGATCTCCATATATCCGCGCTGCTGGTCGGTCTCGGACTGGGTCTTCAGCGAGTTCAGCCGCAGCACAGGCTTGTTCGCTGAGAAGGCGTTCTTCATGAGGTCCACGCCGTCGAGGTGAAGGCCGGAGAGCGACTTCACGATGTTGTTCAAGCACTTGTACGCCTCCTCGACGGCGAGCGCGTAATGCCCATCGAGGTAGAGCTTGCGGCAGGTACGTCGAAGCTCGTCGTCATCGACGACCTGGTCGAAGGTCGACGTGTTGGAGAGGTCATCGCCCCCGTCCCGCTCCGGCCCTCCGAACCCAGTGCTTCGGACTTCTGCTACAAGCGAGTGCGCGAGCCGAAGGGCGAGCCGCGCCTGCTCGTGAGTGGCAGCAGCTCGATCACCGGGCATACAGGTGCTCAGCCATGCTCTTGAAGATCTGGTCGATCTGGTCGGCGGAGGCATCAGGCGAGATGTGGACTTGCACGTTGATGTTCAGCGACGGGACATCGCGGTCGCGGGTGGTTGCTGGCGGAGTCGTCTTGGTCGTGGTCACCGCCGGTTCCACCTTCGGCGTCGCCTTCCTTGACGTGGAGACCCTCGGTTCTCTCGGACTGGAGGGCTTGGAGCCGTTCGCTGTCGATGAAGGGTCCCCCGCCGACAGGAGGATGAACAGAGCCGCCATCCCCGTCGCCGCGCCTTGGCCCGACCCCGTGTTTCGGGCGAACCAACTTGCCACTCCCGTAGACGAGTCGGACGGGTTCGGGAATGCCGACCGCAGCGAATCGGGGTACACCTCCGTCAGGATCGCCTCGCAGACTGCCTTGTAGGTCTCGTCGTGCCGCCAATCCAAGGCGCGATCGGTAGGTGCTCCCTTGTCGTCGATGAGGCCCATCGATCGCAAGGGGCCCATCAGGTTGCCGGCCGACGCGGTCGACGTGAGGCCCAGGATGGACTGCAGGTAGTCGGCGTCAACACGTGAGGGCATCGTTTGCTTGAAGCGTTCCCGGAGCGTCCACCAGTTCTTCGCGGGCAGGCGGGGATAGGTCTTCTTGTCGGTGTCGGCAGCCACGGGGCCTCCTCGAGCGGGATCTGGCGACGCACCAAGGGGTCGGGTGGTCGATGCAAGGTTAGGCCGAGATCGCCCAAGTACCAACCACGTAATTCAGACGCACGCATCCTGTGCGCTTTCCACTGGAGCGGCCAGCCCCTTTTGCCCCTGTCTGCTAAGGATGGCGAGGCCGGAGAGGGGTGAGTACATGCGATCATCCTCATGCGACCACCTACTGTTGCGGTTGCCAGCGGGCTCGCCGAGGTCGAACGCAGGCCACCCCTCGATCCGCACGCCGACCGCCACCCTGGAGGCGAGATCCCTACACAGGCGCCATCGAATCGGCGATCAGTCGTTCTCTCCCGTGGTCGGGCGGGTCGTTGGCTAACCTGTCGCCGTCGATGGAGGGGTTAGTAGGCGTGAGCCGAATGCAACCCCATACTCGGCGCCGGGGCCTCGGATCTCACGAGGCCCTTTGCGCGAACCGGGACGTGTAGAGCTGGCAGATGCGCTGGATGAACGCATCCCAGTGCAACGGGCTGCCCACGTCAGGACCGAGCGCCGAGTAGGTCGTCGAGTCGAGGTGGATGTTGTCCATGTCGACCACGAGCGCGCACTTCGCGTCCAGCCCAGCAGCGTGGGCGCCGCTCGCCATCGTGACGTTGCTGAGCTCGCTGAGGCAATGCGCGATCAGCGCCTCCGGCCGCTTGTGAAGCGTGACGTCGGGCCGGAGCGGAGACTGGAACTCGGCCGCCGCGTTGAGCACCACGATGCCTCCGGCGATCGCTTGCGCGTCGTAGTCATGGACATGAGCGTGATGTGCCTCGAGGTCGCGCTTGCGGTTCTTGATGTTCTTGCGATGCTCCGTCATCACGGATTTCGCCTCGATCGCAATCCGAGTCGTGGCTGGCGTGGCCATCCGCATCGGCTCACCGGCCGATGGCGGGATCAGCTCGCCGTGCGGCGGGAGCCCGATCGCCAAGTCGGTGTTCCAAGTCGCGTGGCCGAAGGTGAGGTCGTGGTTGTGGCTATACACGACGGCACCTGAAGCCGCTTCGCGCGCGAGAGTCGGGCAGTGCCGGACGAGGTCTTCGACCATCGCTGTCGCCAGCGCCTTCGAATGCTTGTCAGATCGAGAGTGGTACCCGAGCGTGCGTAGGTGATCCAGGAACGAGGACGGGAGTGCCACACCGACAACCTATGCCCAGCAGTTCGTCGGCCTACGGATGGCGAGCGTTCGAAACGAGACCACCAGGTGCCCTACGCCGACTCTGCGGCGTACGTAACGGATGCCGGCAACGCATCAATGCCGTAGAGCCGGACCGCAATCGCTGTCGCTGCGTCGACGTCGCGGCGCTCGAACGCGCTCGCAAGTCCTTTCCGATCGGAGGCCTTCACGTGCTCGATGGGGGGAACACGAATACGTCGAAGGTACTGGGCCTGGAAGCGGTACGTGCCGCCGCGCATCTTGACGCAGTAGGCACCGACGAAGAGGTTCGCCACGTCGGAGAGCATCAAGCCACCGAGCACTTCGAGGTCCCAGGCAGTCGACGTGACGTGGTACAGGTTGTGATGCGGGTAGTAGTCGCCGTCATCGAGGACTGGGTGAGCTGAGGCCTTCATCTCCGGTAGGAGAAGCTTCGGACGGGAACGCAGGCCAGGCACCATGCGGTCGATCGTCTTGTACCAACGAGCTGGCGACTTCGATGCCGTGTGGCGGGCCTTCACTCGTTGGCCGTGGCGTTCGAGGTAGGCGCCGAACTTCGGCCACTCGTTGATGTCGACGAGGCCGGAGTCCTCCCACGGGTTCACGAGGTAGGTGCCAGACCACGACACGCGACCTGAAGCGAGGTCCTTCGCCATGACCAACGGAAGCAAGCGCTCAGGTTCCGCCACCGTCGCGTCTCGCGTGAGGTAGACGTCGTCGGCTCCGGTTGCGAGACCGATGCCGACCCGGGTCCCCGTGCTGGGGTCCTCGAGCGGCGGGCAGCGGCGTTCAAGATCGGCAAGCAGTGCCAGTTGCTCGGGCGACCCCGACGGCCACGAGTCGCTGCCGTTGAACCAGCCCGGAAGCTTGGACGCGTGAACCGACGGAAGGGTGAGCGGCGCCGTGGTCCGTTTCGTCGACCACTGTCGGAGCTGCGCGGCCGCGTGCTCGCCGAACGCTCCTGTTGTCGACGCGACGATCGGCTTCGCCTGCTCTTGGCGGCGGATCACCGTCACCGCTGGATAGGCCGACACCTCATCTTCGAACGCGTCCACGTCGTGCATCTCGATGACTGCCTCGACCGAGAACTGTTCGGCGACGAAGGCTCGAAGAGCCGCGCCGTACTGATTGCGCATCCAACGATCTGCGACGATGAAGCCAAGTGACCCGTCGGACTTGAGGAGGCGAAGCCCCATCTCGATGAACCCGATGAAGATGTCGCTTCGTCCGCGCATCGTCGGGCACGCGTTCCGGTAGGCGGCGTTCCGATCAGCCGGCACGTTCTCGAGTCGAACGTACGGCGGGTTACCGAGCACGAAATCAGCGGACTGCTCGGTGTGCGGCGTGAGGAGGAAGTCGCCGACCGTCACCCAGTTGACAGCGATGCCCTCGGCGCTCCTTTGACGAACGCCCGCATCGACGAGCTGAGCCGTCACGCGCTTGCGGGCAAGCTCGGCGTTTACCTCGAGTAGGTCGAACGCTCGAATGGCAGACGTGGCCTGCTCAACGTCGCGTCCATGCAGTGTGCAAGACGCCAGCAGCCGTTCGACCATGGGGCCCAGGAAGGCGCCCGCTCCGCACGACGGCTCGACTGCCGCCATGGCCGCAAGGTCTCGGTCCGGCGTGTAGCCCGCGAGGTCGAGGATCATCTCAACGACCCAACGGCGGGTGAAGACCTCGCCGTGCTCACCTTCGGAACAGGTTGGGCCCAGCTCGGCCCCAAGATCGAAAGTCATCTGAGTACCTGGTCGATGCATGGGCGGAAGAATAGAACAGACGTTCGGTCGCCGTACACCCCCAAATTCCTCGCGACGCCCTGCAGCACCCCTTGACGCTAACCCGGGGTCTCGGGCGCCTCGCGGCAATCGAGCCCGCTTCACCACAGGTCGATGCCGATGTCTTCGGGGCGATCGAGATTCCTGGGCTCCCGAACCGGAGTCGTCCGGTCGATGACCCATTCCTGGCGGCGCTCGATCGACCAGGAGCCGACGAGGTCGTCGACGGCCTGGTCGAGGTCGTCGGCTTCGACGTAGATGGTCGATCGGTGTCGGGCACGTGAGAGGCCGACGTAGGCGAGTTCTCGGCCGCCGCCGCCCTCGACATCGTGGGTCGTGTCGAAGGTCGCTCCCTGCGAGCGGTGCACGGTTACGGCGTAGCCGTGCGCGAGTCGGTCCTCGGAGGTTGCGTGCTGCGGAAGTCGTGTGCAGCGACCGTCGTCGAAACGGACGGTGATCGAACCGTCGACCGGATGGACGCCCTCGACGATGCCCGTCTCGGATGTGACGATCCGTCCGGCGAACGGGGCGAGGGTGACGATCCGATCACCTGCCCGATAGCGCGTACCGCCGGGCGCGGTGATCTCATCGCCCGCGAGCCAGCCTCGGTCAGCAAACGATTGACGGCCGAGCGCGTTGAGCGCATCGACGCTCGTTCGCCTCCACGCCAGCATCACGGTGTCCAACCCTCTATCGATGTCGGCGAGCCATCCATCGACGACTGCGCCGATTACCTCCGCTTGATCGCCGCCGGTCACGATGCGGCCGTTTCGAGCCAGCCAGTCGACGGCGACCTCGACGTCGCCATGTCGGAGCTCGGCGAGCGCTTCACGTTCACTGATGTCGACCTGGCGGATGTTGTCGGTCAGCTCCCACACTCCTCCGCCGAACCGCTGCACGAGCGCGCCGAGCGAGCCGCCCGGGCCTACGCCGCTGAGCTGTCGGTCGTCGCCGACGAGGACGAGCTTCGATCCGGTACTGGTCGTCTCGTCGAGGAGCCGCAGCAGGTGCCCGTCGTCGGTCATTCCCGCTTCGTCGAGAATCACGACGGTCCGAGCATCGAGCTTCACGCTCCCGCGGTCGATGCGTGCGAGGAGCGATGCGACGGTGAACGACTCGATGCCCGCGTCCCGCCCGACCGTGCGCGCGGCCTGGCCGGAGGTGGCGGTGCCCAGCACGCGAAGCCCGGCGTCCTCGCACGCCAATCGCACGGCTTCCAACGCGGTGGTCTTGCCCGAGCCGGCCAGACCGACGACGACATCGAGACTGCGTCCCGATTCGCAGATGCCGACGACCGTGCGGTGCTGGCTGTCGGTGAGGCTCCCGCCGAGCGACTCCTCGGTCCTGTCGATCGCCGCGTCGATCGAAGCCCACGAGAGCACTGGCGCGCCCACCTCGTCATGCCGAGTCCGGGCTTGGGCCTCGATGGCCAGTTCAGTATCGACGATGCACCTCGGTGCCCACACCGGCTCGCGTGCTGCGCCGATCGGTTCGAGCGCGACGGCATCGGGATGGGCGAGGACTCGATCGACGACACGGTCGAGCAGTTCGGGTTCGAGGCCGAACAGGTGCGGTGCCGCCGCGACGACCACATCGCGCCGAGCGAAGACCTTCTCGGCCGCCAGTCGTCCGTCCGGTGCGAGGAGCTCGCCAGCGAGGTCATCGAGTTGTGCGTCGCTGAGCGAGTGGGTGATTCGAGAGCGATGACTGCCGCGGACCAGTTGGTCGATCTCGGCGACGGAGTACAGACCCTCGTTCAGCTCGCGTTGCCATCGAGCCATGAGGTCGCCGATGGGTTCGTTCTGTTTGGCGGTTCGAGTCTTGCGGGCGGCGATCGCCCGTTGCCGGTAGGTGCCCTCGTGCGTGCCACCAGTGGCGTCGTCGATCTGGATCGCTCGCTTGGAGTGGGTGATCATCACGGCATCGGGGATGCCCGCAATCGCCCAGTGCCCGAGCCGGCCGGACGGCCCGTCGTCAGCGACGATCCCGTAGCCCAAGTCGACGGCAACCTTCGCCGAGCAGAGCCGCCCGTAGGCGGTGGCCGCATGGAGGTGCTCGCGCCACAACGCGGTGTCGGCCGCCTTCCAACCGCCGCGCTCATCGAGCATCTCGACGATGTTGGCGAGGAGCACATGATCGTGTGGGCAAGGATCGCCGGCTCGCGAGGTGGCGTGACGCGTGGACGCGTACACGAGCCCTCTCGTTGGTGTCGGTGTCGCAGAACGCCCTCGCCGGCCGCCCCGGTCCCGGGTGAGCGCTTCGAGGTAGGCGAGCGTGCCGTCGCGCTCGGCGTCGAGGATGCGGTGCATGTCCTCGACCCGGCCGATCACTCCGACCTCGGCGACCGACTTGTGGGCCGAGACCACCAGCTCGAGCCCGGGACGCTTCGTCGATGCCAACCGCTCACCCGTCACCGGATCGCGAGCGCCGCCTGGGCCGAAGATGTCCTCGTACTGCTCCGGGCTGACGTGACCATCGAGACCGAGACGAGCCGCCCCGCCTCCACCCCACGACAACGGCGTCTCACCGCGTGTTGCGTAGTAGGTGAGCGCCGCACCGGGGTGGTCGTCTTGGCGGTCGAGCACCGTCTGGCGGTGGTACTCGACCGAGTCCACACCCATCATCCGCATCCACGCCACGACTCGGTCCCTCCAACCGCGCCCGCGGGAGAGCGAACGCGGCCGGATCCTCCGAAATCGAACACCCCGAGGTACGCCCTGACCTACGACCTGCGTGGGAAAATTCGGTTTCTCCCTGTCCAACGAGGTTGCCGGGAGTACGGCGGAAGTCGGCCGCAGAAAAGATGCCCTGACCTGCGAGAGGGTGTACCTCAGGGAGTAGGTCGGTTGCGGCGCCGGCGAATGCGGCGTCGTTTGCCGGTTGGATCGTGCAGTCTTGTCGAGTGACCAATGAGTTCGAGCACCATCACTTCCTGCCGGCTTTCAAGGTGGAGGTGGGACCGGAATTTCCAGGTGATGGTGATTGGCGGGTACCCGTGTACGGCTTCGGCCGGGACGGCGCGGCGGCGGAGCCCTTCGACTCGCGATGGGGGCCACCGCTTGTACTTCGCGTCGATGCGAATCCGAGTTGGGTTGGCTCGTTCGCCGCCGGGGGCCTGGGCGGCGTCACCGGCGTGTCCGCAACCCCGTCGCCCAACGGCCTCTGCGTCGTCGCCGACGGACTCGCCTACCTTGTGGACGTCCGAGATCCCGGACGTGGAGCCATCATCGCCCACGACCAGCTGACGCAAGTCACCGCTCTCGCGGACCCGCCACTGCTCCTACTCACCCGCTTCATCGATCTCGTCGCCATTGGCGCTGACGGCATCCAATGGCGCACACGCAGACTGTGCGTCGACGACCTTTGCATCAGGAGCGCTACCAGCGCAGCCATCGTCTGCACGGGTGACAACCTCGGGGGCGATGCCGAGATCCGCGTGGACCCAGCGACTGGTCTCCAGATCGGCGGGTCGACCCTTCCCTCTGGGTGGCCCGACGACTAGCCAGACGGCCACGGCATGCAACCCCGACGGGTTGCAATCGTGTCTGCTTGATCTTCGGTGAGTCGGTGCCCGACGTGGTGACGCCGGACGGTTCCGGCCAACGGGAGCAGGGCGTAGCTCCGGACCGACAAATTTTCGATCGGGTGTAGGTCGGGGTGTAGGTCAGGTCGTACCTATTGCGACGGTCGGCTCATGGAAGCCGATACCGAGGAGCCGCCGCTTGCGCTGGCGAGTGACCTGCCGCCGCCCGAGCTGACGACAGGCGCGGCGCGCGTCCTGCTGCGCATCCTCCGCAAGGAACACGACAGGCAGCTGGCCACCCAAAGCGGTCGATCTCTCACGGCCGAGGAAGTCATAGCCTCGTGACGATGAAGCGCTTCGCGTTCTACGGCCGAGTGAGCACCGAGGACCAACAGGACCCGACCTCCTCGCGCAACTGGCAGCTCGCCCGCTCCCGTCAGGTGATCGAGCCCGACGGTGAGATCGTCGCCGAGTTCTTCGACATCGGGCAGTCACGCTCGTTGCCGTGGAAGCGCCGGCCCGAGTCCGCTCGACTGCTCGACACCTTCCGCGATCCCGACCGGGGTTTCGACGGTGTGGTCATCGGCGAGCCGCAGCGAGCGTTCTACGGCAACCAGTTCGGGCTCACCTTCCCCGTGTTCACCCACTTCGGTGTCGAGCTGTGGGTGCCCGAGGTCGGCGGCGCAGTGGACCCGGGCTCCGAAGCGCACGACATGGTCATGTCGCTGTACGGCGGCATGAGCAAGGGCGAGCGGATGCGCATCAAGACCCGTGTGCGCTCGGCGATGGCGAGCCAGGCGGCGATCGAGGGCCGATTCCTCGGCGGTCGTCCGCCCTACGGCTACCAGATCGTCGACATCGGCCCGCACCCGAACCCGGGCAAAGCCGCCAACGGTCAGCAGCTCCGACGGCTCGCGCTCGACCCGATCGCTGCTCCGGTCGTGCAACGCATCTTCGACGACTACCTCGACGGTGCCGGCCTGCAGGCCATCGCGATGCACCTCACCCGCGACGGCATCCCATCGCCGTCGGCTCACGACCCTGAGCGCAATCGCCACCGTGCGACCAGCCGCGGCGCCTGGGCCAAGTCAGCCGTGCGGGCCATCCTGCACAACCCCCGGTACACCGGTCACGAGGTCTGGAACAAGCAGCGCAAGGACGAGGTCCTGGTCGACGTCGAGGACGTGGCCCTGGGTCACGTCACGAAGCAGCGCTGGAACGAGACGTCGGAGTGGATCTGGTCTGCCGAGGTCGTGCACGAGCCGATCATCTCGGTCGAGATCTTCGAGGCCGCGCAGGCGATGTTCTCGACCCACAAGCAGCGCAAGCCACGGCAGCCCAAGGAGGGCCGTTGCTACGTGCTCGGTGGGATGCTGCACTGCGGCATCTGCGGGCGGCGCATGCAAGGCCAGTGGATGAACGAGCGGGCCGCCTACCGCTGTCGGTTCACAATGGACTACCCGGGCGCCGAGGGCGAACATCCCAAGAGCGTCTACGTGCGAGAGGGCGCCATCGTGCCCGGCGTCGACGGTTGGCTCAGTGGCCTGTTCGACGACGAGCACATCGACGAGACGAGCGAGGTGCTGGCCGGCGTGTCCGAGCCCGGCCCCGATGCCGAGGCTCGCCAGGTGGCGATCCGCGAGGAGATCGCCGACTGCGATCGCAAGCTGGCCAACTACCGAGCGCTGCTCGACGAGGCCGATGCGGTCAGCGTTGCCGCCAAGTGGATCGCCGAGACCCAGCGCACGCGCAAGCAGCTCGAGCGCCAGCTCGGTGAGCAAGTACCCGGCGGCAAGCTCACCAAGGACCAGGTGCGTGCGCTCGTCGCCGAACTGCGAGGCATCGTCGACGTGCTGGCCGACGCCGAACCGGCCGACAAGAGCGACCTATACAGCGAGATGGGGCTGAAGCTCACGTACAACCCGGACGGAACCATCGCCGTTGTGGCGATGCCCCGTGGGCGTACTGTGCGTGTCGGAGGGGGGACTCGTACCCTAACCCCACGGGCTTTTCGCCCATCGGGGTACTCGGTGGCTGCCTGAGGGAAGGGATGTCGTCCCGGTGTTCGGAAACGAACGGTGGGGGCCCGTGCCTGCGCCGGATTCGGAGCGGGTGAGGTGACGCAATCGCGTTTCCGGCACCTCCACCCTCGTGCTCGGGGGCCTCCGCTAGGATTTCCGCTCGTCGCTCATGGATGGTCGGGCGCGCCGCCTGCGCATGGCAATGAGCAGAGAAGGAACGAGCCGTGGTGAGATCCTCGGCGCGACCACGGATTCTGGAGGCGACCGCATGATCGAAGCGACGGCCGCGCTGGCGTCCGCTCCCTCCGGGTGAAATTCGCTTCTCGCATTGCTCGTGCACGCGAGCTCGCTGGCTACCTGAACGTTTCCGCCGGGTTGCTCGCACTATTGGTCGGGAGCGCGGTCGTCGCCGGGTTCGCGGAGGCTGCGATCCTTGCGTTGATCGCATACAGCGCAGCGGCGCTGAGCACGGGCGCGCAGTCAGTCGATCTCACTCTGACCGGGATCGATGTCGGACGCGTCGGTATCCCGATGCTGCTCGGTATCGGCCTCGCACTCGTCGTCGCTCGGCTGGCTGCACAGGAGGTGGGCGCATACATGCCAGCCCACGTTGGCGCGAACCTCCAGTTCACCATGCGCGAAGAGTTGTGGGCATCGTTCCTCGGTGCGTCGTGGGAGGCGCAAGGAGGCGAGCGGGAAGGCGCCTTGCAGGAGGTGCTCACCGTACAGGTCCCTCGCGCCACGGAAGCCCTTCTCTTCGCCGCCAGT
>JBBQLA010000007.1:0-14138 GCA_038327485.1 Acidimicrobiales bacterium | reverse complement strand
CGGCAATGAGTGCACCATCGGCCACTTGGCGCATCTCGAGGGGTGCATCGTCGAGGACAAGGCGCTCGTCGGGTCCGGCTCGATCGTGCTGCACGAAGCGGTGGTCGGTCGTGAGGCGCTGGTCGGTGCCGGTGCGTTCGTGCCCAATCGCAAGGTGATCCCGCCGCTGGCCCGTGCCCTCGGCATGCCCGTGACGATCACCGAGAACGCCGTGCAGCCCGGCTGGTTCGACCTGGGGTGTCAGAGCTACGTCGATCGGGCCAAGCGCTACAAGGCCGGCCTCCGCCGCCTCGACTGATCGCGGCTGGCAAGATCGGGGCGATGTCGAGCTTGGCGCAATCGGGGCCCACGGGGCGACGGCGGTGGTGGAAGCGGGCGCCGCTGGTCGTCGGGGTCGCGTACGGAGCGTTCGCCGCACTCGCCCGGGTCGGCGCCGAGTACGTGATCTTCCTGCCACATCACCCGGGCTACGAGCTCGGCGGCGACATCTCGACGATCCCCACCTCGAATGACGAGCAGATCGCCGTGCTCACCCGAACGATTCCGGACGCGCCGTTCACGGTGCTCTTCCTCCACGGCAACCAGGAGGATCTGAGCGAGGTCCACGACCGCCTCGAGGTGTTCGAGCAGCTCGGTTTCAGTGCCGTCGCCATCGATTACCGCGGCTACGGACGCAGCGACGGCACCGCCACCGAGGCCGGCGCCTACCGTGACGCCGAGGCTGCATACACCTACTTGACCGAAACGTTGCACGTGCCACCGAGTCAGATCATCGTGCTCGGTCGCTCGCTCGGCGGTGCCATCGCCATCGATCTGGCGGCTCGCCGTGAGATCGGCGGTCTGGTCGTCGAGAGCACGTTCACGACCGCGTTCCGCGTGGCGCTCCCGGTCCGCATCCTCCCGTTCGATCAGTTCACCAGCATCGACAAGATCGGCCACGTCACCTGTCCGGTGGCGGTGATGCACGGCACGTCGGACGCGCTGATCTCGCTGCGTCACGGCCACGAGCTCTTCGCCGCCGCGCCGAGCCCGAAGCTGTCACTGTGGGTCGACGACGCCACCCATCAGGACCTGCTCGAGATGGCCGGGGATCGCTACGGCGAAACCGTCGGCGCGCTGGCGAAGCTCATTCAGTAGGCCTCGCTCGCCAGCCAGTTGTGGCGGCCCCCGACTCGCAGGTTGCGAACGACCGTGAATGCGACCACGACGAAGACGAACGCCGACAACGACACCCTGTTCCATCGGGGTGTTCGGACCGGGTTCCCTCGTCGGGTCGCCACGATTGCCGCCAGCCACCAGGCCACCGCGAACGGTGCGACGACCGCCACCAACAGGTTGTGATCCGCCGCCGCGGCGACGTGGCCGCGGGTCAGCGAGGCGACGGCGCGCAACCCTCCGCACAATGGGCAGTCGAGACCGGTCACCGCTTTGGTCGGGCAGAAGGGAATGCCGTGGTCACCGGGGTTCCACACCGCCAGTCCCACACAGCACGCCCCGACTGCGGCGCCGATCGCCGCCGGAGCGCTCGTGAGACTCGGGGAGATCGAGGGAGCCACGGCGACGAACCTACCCGGACGCCGCCGTGAGAAAGCTACGTTGACTCCCGTGTCGATCCGTCGCTTGCCCGCTGAGTGGGAGCCGCACGACCGGACCATCATGGGTTGGCCGACGGCGACGCGGATCGATCAACTGTGGGGCGATCTCCTGGAGGATGCTCGCGGAGTGCACGCCACCGTGGCGAGTGCGATCGCCCGCTTCGAACCCGTGCTCATGGTGGCCAACCCAGCCGATGTCGATGATGCGGCGCTGCGATGTGGCGACGCGGTCGAAGTCATGGCCGCGCCGATCGACGACTCGTGGCTCCGCGACACCGGTCCGATCGGCATCTTCGACGGCAACGAGCGGCTCGCAGTGCACTTCGGCTTCAACGGCTGGGGCGGCAGCTTCGCCCCGTTCGATGCCGATCAGCGCGTCGCCGGCACGATCCTCGACCACCTCGGCATCGACCGCATCGACGCCACCGATTTCGTGTTGGAAGGTGGATCGATCGCCGTCGACGGTGCGGGCCTCCTCATCACGACCGAGCGGTGTCTGCTCAACTCTAACCGCAACCCCCATCTCGACCGGGCCGACATCGAAGCGAGACTGCGCGACGAGCTCGGCGTGGAGCGGATCGTCTGGCTGGCCGACGGCATCGCCGAGGACGACGGCACCGACGGTCACATCGACAACGTCGTGGGCGTGTGTGGGATCGATCGGGTCGTGCTGCAAGGTTGTGACGTGGAGACCAACTCCAACCACGCAAACAGCGTGGACAACCGTCGACGTCTCGAGGCCGCCGGGCTCGACACCGTCGTGATCGGTGACCTGCCGTACGCAACGGTCGGGGGAGCGCAGCACCCGGTGCCGTACGGCAACTTCTACGTCTGCAACGGCGCCGTCATCGTGCCGACCGTCGATGGCGGGGAGGCCCGATGGCTCGATCTGATCGGCGAGCAGTTCGGCGATCGTGAGGTCGTCGCGGTTCCGGGCGAGATCCTGGCCTTCGGCGGCGGCGGCGTGCACTGCATCACCCAGCAGGTTCCAGCCTTCCCGGCGCCGATTCCGGCCGCGACATGACCGAGTTCGAGCTGATCGTGGCCGACGGCGTGCTGCCGTCGCCGGCGCGTGTTCGGCCACCGACCCGTCGGCCCCTGCGAGTCGGCTTGGTGCAACAGCGATGGTTGCCCGACCCCGACGAGCACGCGGATTCCGTGCGCGCCGGTGTTCGGCTGGCCGCCGCCAACGGAGCGCGCGTGGTGTGTCTGCAAGAGCTCACCCTGTTGCCCTACGTCGCCATGATCGAGGGCGGTCCCGACGCCGCAGGCATCGGACCCGAGTCACTCGCTGGCGGCCCCACCCGCGCCCTGGCCACCGAGCTGGCGGTCGAGCTCGGGATTTTCGTTCACGCCTCGTTGTACGAGGCCGATGACACCGTCGCTCCGCTCGGCTTCAACACGGCCATCTGCGTCTCGCCCGACGGCGAGCTGGTGGCGCGTACCCGCAAGCTGCACATCCCGGTCACCGCCGGTTACTACGAAGACCACTACTTCGCGCCGGGTCATCCGCCCGATGGGGCAACGGCCGCGCCGGTGATCGATCTGGCGGCGGGCGGCGGCGGGCGCTTCGGATTCCCGACCTGCTGGGACGAGTGGTTCCCCGAGTTGGCCCGCGTCTATTCGCTCGCCGGCGCCGAGGTGCTGGTGTATCCGACGGCCATCGGCAGTGAGCCCGACCATCCCGACTTCGACACCATGCCGTTGTGGCGTCACGTGATCGTGGGCAACGGCATCACGTCGGGAACGTTCATGGTCGTCCCCAACCGCATCGGCACCGAGCACCTGGGCGACGGCGAGATCACCTTCTACGGGTCGAGCTTCATCAGCGATCCCTACGGGCGTGTGCTGGTCGAAGCGCCACGCGATCGGCCGGCCGTGCTGATCGCAGAGCTCGACTTGGATCAATGTCGCGACTGGCTCGATCTGTTCCCGTTCGACACCACTCGCCGACCCGACGTCTACGGGTCGCTGACCGAGCGCACTCGGTCGGCTACGAGCTGACCCGCCCGCCCAGGGTCGTGCGGATGATCACGCTCGGCTGCGGCTTGCCGATGAGCCTGCGAAACACGTCGCCGAGGCCGACCAGTCTCCATTGGATCCCGTATCGCTTGGCCAACACCCGCTCGGCCGCGACGGCGGCCGGGGTGCTCGACGCCAGGATCTCGGCGGTCCCTTCGAACACCGGGGTGCCGTCGGCCACCTTGCCGTTCATGGCCGACATCGCCACCTCGACGCGAGGCGTATGGCGAAGTCGCTTGACCTTGCCCGAGTTCTCCTGGGTGGTGAACACGTAGGTGTCGCCGTCGGCCGCGAACCACACGGGAGTGTGCACCGCTTCGCCCGAGCGTCGGAAGGTGGTGAAGCGGACATATCGCGGGGAGCCGAGTTCGTGAGCCATGAGGTCAGTCTCGTGCATCGCTCGACCCAGCTCGACACCGCCCGGTTCGAGCGCTCCATGACTCGGCCGTTAACTTGCCGACATGCGTAGCCCCAAGGACTTCTTCGCCCCGCTCGCCGTGGGCGCTCCCGCTCCAGTCCGCGAGATCCCGTTCCCGCCGTCGCGGATGATCCATTTCTTCCCGCCGCAGCTGGAGAAGGTTCGGGCCAAGCTGCCCGATCTGGTGGCACAGGTCGACATCCTCCTCGGCAACCTCGAGGACGCCATCCCGGCCGACGCCAAGGAAGCCGCCCGCCAAGGCCTGGTCGAGGTGGGCAAGACCCTCGACATGGGCACGACTCAGCTGTGGACCCGCGTCAACAGCTTGGACTCGCCGTGGGTGCTCGACGACCTGACCACCCTGGTCGGCGAGATCGGCGACCAGCTCGACGTGATCATGATCCCCAAGGTCGAAGGACCCGAGGACATCCACTACGTCGACCGCCTGCTGGCGCAGCTCGAAGCCCGCGCCGGGGTGCGCAAGCCCATCCTGGTGCACGCGCTGTTGGAGACGGCTCGCGGTGTCGCCAACATCGAAGAGATCTGCCTGGCCAGCCCCCGCATGCAGGGGTTGTCCCTCGGCCCGGCCGACCTCGCGGCCAGCCGGCGCATGAAGACCACTCGGGTCGGCGGCGGCCATCCCGGCTACCTCGTTCGCGATGACCCGCCCGAGGGCGCCGACGGCAAGGCCGACATCAACGCGCCGCGCGCCACGTACCAGCAGGATCTGTGGCACTACACGATCGCCCGGATGGTCGACGCCTGTGCCATGGCCGGGATCCTTCCCTTCTACGGCCCCTTCGGTGACATCGCCGACGTCGTGGCGTGCGAGGACCAGTTCCGCAACGCCTTCCTGTTGGGATGCGTCGGCGCCTGGTCGTTGCACCCCGTGCAGATCGAGATCGCCAAGCGGGTCTTCTCGCCCGACCCAGCCGACGTGGCGCACGCGTTGCACGTCATCGAGGAGATGGGCGACGGCACCGGCGCCGTCATGATCAACGGGAAGATGGAGGACGACGCCTCGGTCAAGCAGTGCCACGTGATGGTGAATCTGGCCAAGATGCTGTCGGCTCGTGACCCAGAGCTCGCCGCCACCTACGGATTCTGAGGACATCGACATGGCTGATTCAACCTCGACCTACACGCCGCGACGCAGCGTGCTCTACATGCCGGGCGCCAACGACAAGGCGCTCGAGAAGGCCAAAAGCCTCCCCGTCGACGCCATCATCTTCGACACCGAGGACAGCGTCGCCCCGGACATGAAGGCCGAGGCGCGAGCCAAGGTCGCCGCTGCGGTCACCTCGGGTGAGTACGGCCAACGTGAGCTCACCATCCGGGTGAACTCGATCGACACCGACTGGTTCGTCGACGACCTGCGTTCCGCCGCGGAAGCCGGGCCGTCGGCCATCGTGGTGCCGAAGATCCAGAGCGTCGAGAACGTCGCGCACGTCGAGGCGCTGCTCGAGTCGTTCGGCGCCCCCGAGCACACCCGCATCTGGGCCATGCTCGAGACGCCGTCCGCGATGGTCAATGCGGTCGACATCGCCACGTGCTCGGAGCGCCTCGAGGTGCTGATCATGGGCACCAACGACCTGGCCAAGGAGTTGCACGCGGCGCTCGTCCCGGGCCGCCATCCGCTGTTGTGGGGTCTGTCGAAGTGCGTCAACGCAGCTCGTTTCGGCGGCAAGGTGATCCTCGACGGCGTCTACAACGACATCAAGAACGCCGAGGGGTTCGAGGCGGAATGCCGTCAGGGCGCCGAGATGGGCTTCGACGGCAAGACGTTGATCCACCCATCCCAGCTGGAGGCCGCGAACGCCGTGTTCGCGCCGTCAGACGACGAGGTCGCTCACGCTCGACGGGTCATCGAGGCGTTCGAGGAGGGCATTGCCGCCGGCAAGGGCGTCATCCAACTCGACGGGAAGATGATCGAGAACCTCCACGTCGCCAACGCCCAGCGGGCCATCGACATCTCCGAGGCCATCGCCGCCCGCGCCTCCTGAGACACCCTCTCGCGGTGACCCACGGGGTTGTTACTATGGCGGTAGGAGAAATCCCCCCTCTCCCTGGGAGAACGGCATGGCCACCACGGATCTCGATCTCAGCAAGTACCAGCTCGGCTGGTCCGATGAAGTCGACTACGTCTACAAGCCAAAGCGTGGTCTGGACGAGCAGCTGGTGCGTGACATGGCCGGCATGAAGGGCGAGCCCGACTGGATGCTCGACTTCCGGCTGAAGGCCCTGAAGGCCTTCGAGAAGCGCCCGATGCCCACGTGGGGCGGCGACATGTCAGAGATCTTCTTCGATCAGATCTACTACTACATCAAGCCCACCGGCGGCGTCGTCGACAGCTGGGACGACCTGCCTGATGCCATC
Source organism: Acidimicrobiales bacterium (assembly GCA_038327485.1). Classification (GTDB taxonomy): domain Bacteria; phylum Actinomycetota; class Acidimicrobiia; order Acidimicrobiales; family Microtrichaceae; genus JBBQLA01. Next base: position 7,727 of record JBBQLA010000007.1, on the reverse strand, counting down.
AAGAACACTTACGAGAAGTTGGGCATCCCCGAGGCCGAGCGCAAGTACCTGGCCGGCGTCACCGCCCAGTTCGAGTCCGAGGTGGTGTTCCACCGCAACCGCGAAGACCTCGAGAAGCTCGGTGTCATCTTCTGCGACATGGACACGGCGCTGCGCGATTACCCCGAGCTGGTCAAGCCCTACTTCGGCAAGATCATCCCGCGCAACGACAACAAGTTCTCGGCGCTCAACAGCGCGGTGTGGTCGGGTGGCTCGTTCATCTACGTGCCGCCGGGCGTGACCGTCGACCAGCCGCTGCAGGCCTACTTCCGGATCAACCAGGAGAACATGGGCCAGTTCGAACGCACGCTGATCATCGCCGATGAGGGCAGCAACGTTCACTACATCGAAGGGTGCTCGGCGCCGGTCTACACCTCCGATTCGCTGCACTCGGCCGTGGTCGAGATCGTGGTCAAGCCATCGGCTCGTGTCACCTACACGACCATCCAGAACTGGTCGAACAACGTCTTCAACCTGGTCACCAAGCGGGCTCGGGTCGAGGCCGAGGGCCACATGGAGTGGATCGACGGCAACATCGGTAGCCGCCTCACCATGAAATATCCGGGCGTGACCATGGTCGGCCCCAAGGCGTCGGGCGAGGTGCTCTCGGTGGCCTACGCCGGTGCCGGCCAGCACCAGGACACCGGTTCGAAGATGGTGCACGCCGCGCCGGAGACGACCTCGAAGATCGTGTCGAAGTCGATTTCCAAGGACGGCGGTCGCACCAGCTATCGCGGCCTCGTGCACATCGAGCCGGATGCCTACGGCTGCAAGAGCCACGTGCAGTGCGACGCGCTGATCCTCGACGAGGACTCCACCAGCGACACCTACCCGTACATGGAGATCGGGGCCAAGGACGCCATCGTCGGTCACGAGGCCACCGTGTCGAAGATCGCCGACGAGCAGCTCTTCTACCTGATGTCACGTGGGCTCTCCGAGGAGATCGCCATGTCGATGGTGGTCAACGGTTTCATCGAGCCGGTCACCAAGACGCTTCCCATGGAGTACGCCGTCGAGTGGAGCCGCCTCATCGAGCTCCAGATGGAAGGGTCAGTCGGCTAGGTCGCGGCGGGTCCTGATCGACCTGCTGGGAGTCGGTTTGGCACACTGGTGCCATGCCGATGCAAGAAGGTTGCAAGTTTTTCGAGAGTCGTTCGTATCCCAATGGGGAGACCGTGCGGAAGTGCGACCTCGACCTCGCGCCCGAAGCGCCGTGGCGTTGTCCGACGGGCTGTGCGGCCTATGTGCCGCGCCTGGCCGACGTCAACTGGGCCCACGGCACCCTTGTCACCCCTCCGACCCCGCCCGAGCCCGACAGTGTGGCGGCAGGTGACCCATCGATCGCCGCGCTGCTCGACGAGGTCGAGGACATCGTCAATGCGGTGGTCGTGACGACCCGCGCCGAGGTCGACGCCGAGCGGGGCGCCCACCCCAGCCGATCGGGTGGGTCGGCCGGTTGGAAGAACTGGTTCAAACGGCGCCGCGGGTGATCTGGCGTGGCTGACCCGGTCGTCGTCGCCGAACTTCGCGACGGCACCGAGGTCGGCGCCTGGATGTTCAAGGCCCGCCCCGACGTGTGGGACATCGCCACGGCGTTGCGGGACCGCTCCGGGCTCGACCGGTGGCGGATGGCCGACAGTTATCGGGTGGAGTTGATCGCCCCGGGCCAGCCGTGCGCCTTGTGGATCACCGGGCCAGCGACGGGCACTCCGACCCCAGGGGTGTGGGCCATCGGCCACATCACCTCCGAGCCCTACGAGGATCGCGGCGATCCTGACGACGAGCTGTGGTCCGACGAGTCGGCCCGTCGGCAGTTCCGGCCCTACGTGTCGGTGGACCTCGACGTGCTCGACCAGCCGATCACTCGGGCCGAACTGCGAGGTGATCCGCGCTTCGAGTCGGCGGAGATCCTGGTGGCGCCGCGTGTGGCCAGCCCGCTGGCGATTCGCCCCCTGGAGTGGGCTGCCATCCTCGACCGCATCGCCTGAATGGTTCTTCGCCGGAGACGATTTCGGAGGGTCGAAGACGCCCGGTAGGTTCGGTGCGTGAGCCCGGTTGTGACCCCCGAGACGGCGCGAGAGCTCGGCGGACCTGACTGGTTGTTGGACCGCCGGATCGCTGCCGCCGCACGTTTCGCCACCAGCGAACTGCCCAGCACTGCCGCTGAGGAATGGCGTTACAGCCGCATCGCAGAGATCGACTTCGACGCCTACCGTCCGGTCGATCAGAGCGCCGAAGCTGCCGCGTTGCCGGAAGGTCTGCTGGTCGAACGTGACGCACTGGTCGCTCGGGCCGCAACCGTCCTGATCCGCAACGGTCGGGTGGTCGCCGTCGACGTCGATCCCGAACTGGCGGCCAAAGGGCTGCGCGTCGGACGTCTGCTCGAGACCGGCACCGACGTTGCCCGGCTCGGCTCGATCGTGTCGGCCGACGACCACTTCGTCACGCTCAACGACGCATCGGCCGACCCGGTGTCGGTCGAGATCCCCGGCGGGCTGGTCATCGACCGACCGATCGTGATCGCCCACTGGATCGATCGGGACGCGGCGCTGGTTCCCAGCCGGGTGCTGGTCGTGGCGGGCGAGAACAGCCAGGCCACCGTCGTCGAGTTGTTGGGCTCCGACGAGGTCGACGCCATGACCGTGCCGGTCACCGAGATCGACGTCGCCCAAGCGGCTCGACTCCGCCACCTGTCGATCCAACGGCTGGCCACCTCGGTGCACCAGATCGGGCGGACCTCCGCTCGCGTCGGCCAGTCCGGCACCCTCGAACTCGGTCACGTCGCGCTCGGTGGCGACTACGCCCGCATGCGCTTCGATTGTCTGCTCGAAGGACGTGGGGCCACCGGCGACATCACTGCGCTCTACCTCGGCGGCGGCGATCAGATGCACGACCTGCGCACCTACCAGCGCCATGCCGCGGCGGACACCACCTCCGACCTGGTGTTCAAGGGTGCCGTCGCAGGCTCGAGTCACGCCGTCTACACCGGCATGATCCACATCACCCCCGAGGGTCGCGGCTCCAACGCCAACCAGTCCAACCGGATCATCAACCTGAGCCCCGATGCCTGGGCCGAGTCGGTGCCCAACCTCGAGATCGAGCACAACGACGTGAAGTGCAGCCACGCTTCGACAGTGGGGCCGATCGATGAGGAGCAGCGCTTCTACCTCGAGAGCCGCGGGGTGCCACCCGAGGCGACCGAACGACTCGTGGTCAACGGGTTCTTCGGTGAGGTCATCGACGGACTGGGCGTCGCCGATCTGGCCCCTTCCATCCGCCTCGCCGTCGCCACCAAGATTCGAGACGGACGATGAGCGCAACGACGACGGTGCTGTGCGCTCTCGACGATCTGGTCGACGGGACCGCCACTCGGTTCGAGATCGGCTCACGGGTCATCTCCGCGGTGCGGCTCGGCGATCAGGTGTACGTGATCGGTGATCGCTGCAGCCACGGCGATGTGTCGCTCAGCGGGGGCATCGTCGACGAGGACGAATGCACCTTGGAATGCCCCAAGCACGGCAGTTTGTTCTCGCTGGAGACGGGTGAGGCGCTGTCGCTTCCCGCGTTGAAGCCGGTGCCCACTTACGCCGTCACCATCACTGCCGGCCAGGTCGAGGTGGAACTGCCATGAGTGAACTCGTCATCTCCGGGGTGCACGCGTCGGTGGGCGACCGGGAGATCCTCACCGGGGTCGACCTGACGGTTCGCAGCGGCGAAGTCCACGCCATCATGGGTCCCAATGGCTCGGGCAAGTCCACGCTGAGTCACGTGCTGATGGGTCGACCCGGCTACGAGGTCACTGCCGGTTCGGTGCTGCTCGACGGCGTCGAGTTGCTTGAGTTGCCCACCTGGGAGCGGGCCCAGGCCGGTCTGTTCCTGGCAATGCAGTACCCCACCGAGGTGCCAGGTGTGGCGCTGGGCGATGTGCTGTCCGAGGCGTTCGTGGCCGCCGGTCGCGATCCGTCAGGCATTTCGGCCGACGTGGTTCGCGAGGCGCTGGCCGTCGGTCTCGACCCCGAGCTCGCCGACCGTTCGCTCAACGTCGACTTCTCCGGCGGCGAGAAGAAGCGGCTCGAAACGTTGCAGTTGGCGGTGCTGGGCGCCAAGTTCGCCATCCTCGACGAGATCGACTCCGGCCTCGACGTCGACGCGTTGGGCCAGGTCAGCCGTCGCATCGAAGCCGCCACGGCCAAGGGTCTCGCCGTGCTGGCCATCACCCACTACAACCGGCTGCTCGAAGAGCTCCACGCCGATGTGGTGCACATCTTCGGCGAGGGTCGCATCCTCGCTTCGGGCGGCCCGGAGCTGGCCACCCAACTCGAGGAGAGCGGCTACGAGAGCTTCGCCTGACCGTCAGTGCTCGGTGTAGTTCACGACGCCGGCCTCGGGCGTGCCGATGGCGAAGCAGAAGCAGTGGATCGAGGCGTTGTCCGACACCGGTCGCAGCGAGTGGACGGTGTCGGGAGGAATGTGCACCAGGTCGCCCTGGGCGATGGTTCGCTCCTCGCCGGCGACCTCGAACTCGCTGACCAGCTCGAGGTGGCCAGCCACCACATCGGCACCGTGTCGTTGTGCTCGATGACCGGGGCAACTTCGGAGATGGAGCGAACATCCATGGACGTAGGCTCGCCCGATGATCGAGGTCGTCCAGGTTCGTACACAACTACTGACGAAGGACTCGTTCGCGCCGTTCGATGAGGTGCTGTCGCGCGAACCGGATGTGGCCGAGATCGGCACCCGCGATATGGAGGAGCTGCTCCTCAACATCCTCACCTACGGGTATCACGGTCTTCGATGGGATCATCTCAACGCGCACCACCGCGCGACTCAGGCGTTGTTCCCGATGGGTCGACCGGCGCCGCTGGTGGTGGCGCCAGCGGGCACGGTGTTCGACGGGCCGGAGTCCGTCGACGAGATCGCGTACGTCGAGCGCGATCTCGGGATGGTCGTCGAGGTGATCCTGTGAACACGAACCCCGAGGATGCGGTGCCGCCAGGGTGGGAGTTGATCGAGGGGCCGAAGCTGCGCCGCGAATTCCACTTCGCCGACTTCGTCGAGGCGTTCGGGTTCATGACCCGATGCGCCATCGAAGCGGAGCGGATGGATCACCACCCGAACTGGTCGAACGTGTACTCGACGGTCACCGTCGAGCTGTGGTCCCACGATGTGGGCGGCATCACCGGGCGTGACCGGTCACTGGCGGCGACGATGAACCGCCTCGCCGGTGCCTGACCCGAACGTCGCCGGTCCCGATCTCTTCGCCGTCGACTCGATCCTCGCGGCCCGGGCTGTGCTGGCGCAGGTGCTGCGTCCCACGCCGACGGTCCACTCGCACTCACTGAGCCGACGCTTCGAACGCGACCTGTGGTTCAAGCCGGAGTTTCGTCAGCGGACGGGCAGCTTCAAGATTCGTGGGGCGTACCTCATGCAGAGTGACTACGCGGCCGGTACCCACGTGGTGGCGGCCTCCGCCGGCAACCACGCGCAGGGGGTAGCGCTCGCCGCTGCGATGCTCGGACAACATGCCACCATCCACATGCCTGCCAACGCATCGCTTCCCAAGGTGCAGGCCACGCGGTCCTACGGCGCCGAGGTCGTACTCGACGGTGCCAACGTCGACGACTGCCTGCTCAGAGCGCGAGCACAGGCCGAGGATCAAGGCGCCGTCTTCGTGCCGCCGTTCGATCATCCACGGATCGTGTTGGGCCAGTCGACCATCGGCGCCGAGCTGGTCGACGAGGTCCCCGGCCTGGCCAGCGTGCTCGTGGCCATCGGCGGCGGGGGTCTTTGCGCGGGGGTCGCCGCCGCCATCAAGACGCTGGCACCGCACGTTCGGGTCATCGGGGTGGCCGCAGCGGGGGCTGACTCGATCGTGGCGTCGCTGGAGGCCGGCCGACCGGTCGAGGTCACCCCTCGCACGATCGCTGACGGCATCGCGCTGCGGGCGCCGAGCCGCTTCACCCTCGACCTCATCGCCACCTACGTCGACGAGGTGTACGTGGTGTCGGAGGAGTCGATCAGCGCAGCGATGTTGTTGCTCCTGGAGCGGGCCAAGGCCGTCGTCGAACCTGCCGGCGCCGTCCCGCTCGCTGCCCTGCTCGAAGGGGTGCACCTGGAGTCCGGTCCGTCAGCCCTGGTGCTCGGTGGTGGCAACGTCGACCCACTGCTGCTGACGAAACTGGTCGAGTTCGGCTTGGGTGTTGCCGGTCGGTACCTGGCCATGTCGGTGGTGATGGACGACCAACCGGGATCGTTGGCGCGCCTCACCGCGACCGTTGCGGAGCTGGGCGTGAACGTTCTCGACGTCGAACACCATCGCATCGGCTCGGGCCTGCGTCTCGGAGCGGTCGAGGTCACCCTCACCGTCGAGACTCGCGACCCCCAGCACCAGGCCGATGTGGTGACCGGCCTGACCGCCGCCGGTTTCGCCATCCACGTCACCTGACCCACCTGTTCTCGGGCTCGTTCGGCCGCCGACGGCGGCCAAAACAGCCCCAGTACGAGCTGGAACCGACCTGGAGCGGGGATAGCTTGCGGTCATGGCAGATCTGGTGATTCGAGGCGGCACGGTGGTCGACGGGACCGGCTCGCCGGGTCGACGGGCCGACGTCGCGGTGACCGACGGTGTGATCAGCGAAGTGGCCCCCCACATCGCCGCCAACGGCGCCGACGAGCTCGACGCATCGGGCCATGTCGTGTCTCCAGGCTTCATCGACATCCACACCCACTACGACGCGCAGGTGTTCTGGGATCCAGGCCTCACACCATCGTGCTTCCACGGGGTGACGACGGTCGTCGCCGGAAACTGTGGGTTCTCGATCGCACCGACCCGTCCCGAGCATCGCGACCTCATCGCCAGGACGCTCGAGCAGGTGGAGGACATGGATGTCGCCGCGCTCGCCGTAGGCGTTCCCTGGGACACCTTCTCCACGTTCCCGGAATATCTCGCTTCGGTGGAGGCGAGCGGCCTCGGATTGAACTTCGCCGCCTACATCGGACACACGGCACTCCGTCTGTTCGCGATGGGCGACGAGGCCTACGACCGAGTTGCGACTCCGGACGAGGTATCGGGGATGCAGGACATCCTCCGCGATGCGTTGGAGGCCGGGGCAGCCGGATTCGCGACGAGCTTCGCCCCGACGCATCGAGGTGCGGGCGGCAAGCCCGTCCCCAGCCGGCTGGCGGACCGCACCGAGGTCGAAGCACTCCTGACGACGCTCGGCGATGTGGGTCGCGGTGTTGCCGCGTTCACCCCGGGCGGCACGCTCGGGATCGACGATTTGTACGCGCTGCAGCCGACGATCGGCGTGCCCTTCACGTACACCGCGATGTTGACGATGCCCACGGGGAGCCATCTCCGCCTGATGGACATCAACCGTGCCGGATGGGCGAACGGTTCGCAGGTGTGGCCGCAGGTGTCGCCGCGGCCATTGCGGTTCTCGATGTCGATGGCCGAGCCGTTCACCCTCAACGTGAACCCGCGCTTCGGCGACCTGATGGCCGGCGACGCCGACGCCCGGCAAGCCGCCTACGCGAATCCCGAATGGCGACAGCAGGCGGTGGAGGGCTGGGCCGGGGCGGCGTTCGGCATCCCGCGGTGGGACACCTACGAGATCGCCGAGTCGTCGGTGCACCCCGAATTGGCCGGACGGAAACTGACTGATCTCGCCGACGAGCGCGGCTCGACT
>JBBQLA010000006.1:0-14307 GCA_038327485.1 Acidimicrobiales bacterium | reverse complement strand
ATCGGCCTCATGCCTCATCCGGAGCGGGCGTGCCATGAACTCCTCGGTTCGACCGACGGAGCACCGATGCTTCGGTCGTTCCTGGCGGCCGCCGGGGTGACTCTCGTCGGCGTTGCCGGCTGAGTCACCCGCGGCGAGCCCAGATCAGCTGGCGCTGCGGGAGATCCCGGCCTTCTTCAACACCTCGGCAGCCACTCCGACCTCACGCCACGCTGCGTAGCTGATTCCCTTTGATGCCGAGTAACTCTTGGCAACGGAGATGAACTCGGCCTCGACGGAGGACAGGTCCACCTGAGCATCCATGGTGTCCAATTCGGAGCGCAGGTCGATGCGCTCCTGGGCGATGCTCAGCCGCTTGACCGGATCGGCTGCTTCGTACTGTTCCTCGATGGCGTTGAGGCGACGGGTGATTGATTCCGACGTGCGCTTACGGCCACGCTTGGGGCGGTTGGACTCGAGGGCATCGAGATAGTTCTTCACCGCTCGACCCATGGTGCGACCCGCAGCCAAAGCTGCTTTGTGATCTTCGGACATTGAACGCTTCTTTTTGGGAGCCATATGGATATTCGACCACCTTTGACCTCTCCCGGCAAGAACGCCCTCTGGCCGGGACTATCGTCGCCGCATGGTCGCCGCCGCCCTTCCTGTCCATCAAGCACTGGGTCTGACCGACTCTGAGCTGGCTGATATCGAACGAATTCTGGGCCGTGAGCCGAATCATCTCGAACTGGCGATGTATTCGGTCATGTGGTCCGAGCACTGCAGCTACAAGTCCTCGCGCATCCATCTCGGGCGATTCCCGACCGAGGCGCCCTGGGTGTTGGTCGGACCCGGCGAAGGTGCCGGTGTGGTCGACGTCGGTGACGGCATCGGCGCGGCGCTGCGAATCGAGAGCCACAACCACCCGTCCGCCATCGAGCCCTACCAAGGGGCCGCGACCGGTGTGGGCGGCATCCTGCGTGACATCTTCTCGATGGGCGCCCGACCGATCGCCACCATGGATCCCCTTCGTTTCGGTCCGCTCGACGATGCCCGCAGCCGCTGGATCGCCGAAGGAGTCGTGTCGGGCGTTTCCGGATACGGCAACTCGGTGGGCGTCCCCACCGTCGGGGGCGAGGTGGTGTTCGACGAGACCTACGCCGACAACCCGCTCGTCAACGTGTTCTGCCTGGGGGTGCTGCCGCACGAACGGCTCGTCCTCGGTCGCGCCACCGGGGTCGGCAACCTTGCTGTGCTCCTTGGATCGAGCACTGGGCGTGACGGCATCGGCGGGGTGTCGGTGCTGGCATCCGCCGGGTTCAGCGACGACGCGGCCGACGCAGAGAAGCGTCCCAGCGTGCAGGTCGGCGATCCGTTCGAGGAGAAGCGACTCATCGAAGCCTGCCTGGAACTACTCGAGGCCGGCTTGGCCGTGGGAGTGCAAGACCTCGGCGGCGCGGGACTCACGTGCGCCACGTCGGAAACCGCGTCCAAGGGCGGTGCCGGCATGGACGTCTACGTGTCCGAAGTCCACCTGCGCGAGCTCGGCATGGCCCCGTTCGAGGTGATGACCAGCGAGTCGCAGGAGCGCATGCTGGCCATCGTCACCCCCGAGAACATCGACGAGGTGATGGCCTTGGCCGATCGCTGGGAGGTGCGGGCCTCGGTGGTGGGTGTGGTGACCGGCACCGGACGGCTCCGGGTGCTCGACCGCCCCGACGGCGACGTGCTGGCAGACATGCCGGCCCAGTCGCTCGAGGAGGACGCACCCAAGTACGACCGCCCGCTGGCACCCCCGGGCGGGCTCGACGAGTTCCGCGCCGCCGGCGCCGATCAGTTGCCCGCTCCCGTCGACGTGGCCGCCGACCTCCTGGCCATGCTGTGCGACACCGCGTGGGTGTGGTCTCAGTACGACCATCAGCTCTACCTCAACACTGTCGAGGGGCCGGGCGGCGACGCCGCGGTACTCCGGCTGAAGCACCCCACGACGGGCGTCGACACCGGACGCGGCCTCGCCCTCACCTCAGACGGCAACCACCGGTGGTGCGCCCTCGATCCTCGCGTGGGTGCGGCCGCGACCGTTGCCGAATCGGTCCTCAATCTGGCGACCGTCGGCGCCCGACCGATGGCGATGGTCAACTGCCTCAACTTCGGGAACCCCGAACACCCCGAGGTCATGTGGCAGCTGTCCGAGGCCATCGACGGCCTGTCGGAGGCGTGTTTGGCCGTGGGGATCCCGGTGGTCGGGGGCAACGTGAGCCTCTACAACGAGAGCCGTGGTCGCGACATCGATCCCACCCCGGTCATCGCCGTGATGGGCGTGGTCGACACGCTCGACCGACGCCCGCCCGGCGTCGGCCTGGTCGACGGCGCGCGCGTCATCGTGATCGGCGACGGTCCAACGTCGCTGTCGGGCTCTGAGTGGGCATGGCAGCGCGGTCACCGCACCGGTGAGCTCGCACCGCTCGATCTCGACGCGGTTCTCGCCGTGGCCGAGGTGGTTCGGAACCTCGTCAACGAAGGACTCGTCCTCGGCGCACACGACGTCGGTGACGGAGGCCTCGGCCTGGCCTTGGCCGAGATGGCCGTGAGATCCGGCGTCGGCGCGCAGGTGGCCCGAATCGCCGATCACGGGGCGCTGTTCGGCGAGAGTGTCGGACGCGTCATCGTGTGCGTTGCCCCCGAGGATGGCCCCGAGGTGCTCGCCCGTTGCGAAGCCGCGGGCGTGCCGACCACCCGCCTCGGTGTGGCAGGTGGCGATCGCCTGTCGGTCAAGGGGTTGTTCGACGTTGCCCTCGCGGATGTCACCTCGGCGTGGCGTGATCGGCTCCCCGACGCGCTCGGCAGCGGGTCGACCCAGGGCTGATCTCGTAGGGCTGGTGCCGGCCGACCAGAACCGGTCCGGCCGGTGGTTTACCATTGACGGCGCGGTGATCAGGTGGACTCCGCTGATTGGCTTCATGTCTCGTCGCTCCCTCGCTCCGGTCCTGTTTGTCGCGTCCGCGCTCCTCGCGGCAGTCGCCCCGCTGGTGGGACTGGCCCCGTCTGTCGGCGCTGCGACCACTCGAGTCGCGCCTCGGGTCGCCACGAAGAAGCCGGTGGTCAGCGACCGCCCACCCATCGGGTCGTGGGACTCGATGACGGTGGTGGGCAACTCGATCCAGATGTCGGGTTGGGCCGCTGATCCTGATTCGCCCTGGCCGGCCAAGGTGCTGGTGCTCACGAGGCTGGGCCTCGCCAGCACCTACGCCATGTCGCCCCGACCCGACGTGAACAAGGTCGCCGGCGCCAACCGCGGGTGGTCGTTGACTGTGGGTGGATTGCCTCCTGGCCAGACGCTTGCGTGCATGGGCGTGGTCAACTACGGCCCCGCCGGCGGATCGAAGTTGCTGAGCTGCCGTGTGTTCAGCGTGGCCGACCCCACGCCCAACGGAGGGGTCGACAACGTGTCGGTGCAACGGGACCGGATCCGAGTCTCAGGGTGGGCAGGGTCGTCCGCCGGAGCGGCGACCGAGGTGCGGCTCAGCGTGGCCGGCCAGATCGTGATGGGAACGCCGAGCATCGCTCGCCCCGATGTGGCCGCCACCGGCCAGGCCGGTCCCAACGCGGGGTTCGAGTTGTCCTCACCGTCGTTGCCGAGCGGGACTTATCCGATCTGCGTGACCACCAACCTCGTCGGTCAGGCCGGTCGGTTCCTGTGGTGCCAGAATGTCACCATCGCCGCGCCGATCGGCAACCTCGACGGGGTCACCAATTCTGGTGAAGGCATCGCCGTGAGCGGATGGGTTGCAGATGCCGACGCTCCGGGCGAGGCGCTGTCGGTTCACGTGTCGATGGATCGACTCGAGGATCTGTCCGGGCCCATCGTCGTCGATCTGACCGCAGGGATCCCGCGACCGGACGTGGGCGCAGCCATGCCCGGCATCGGATCGAATCACGGATTCGTCGGCGGAAGCGGGTACTTGACGCCGGGCACCTACCAGGTGTGTGTCAGCGTGGACCCGGCTGGTCTCGGTCCCGCTGTGACGCTGGGCTGCCGCACGGTCGGCGTGGTCGGACATCGGCCGGTCGGAGCCGTCGACCAGGTGACTGCCCCGACCGCGAGCACCGTTCGCGTGACCGGCTGGGTGTCGGACCCCGACAGCACGACACCGCTGGCCATCTCGGTGCGGGTGGGCAGTCAGACGGTGACTGCATCGGCCAACATCTTCCGTTCCGGTATCGGCTCGCACGGCTACGACGTGACGGTGTCGGGCGTGCCGTCCGGGCCGCAGGCGGTGTGCGTGACGGCGACCAACGTCGGAGTCGGCGCAGATGTCACGCTGCCGTGCGGGTCAGTGGCGATGGGCGCGACGCGTGTCGCCACGACTGGCTCCGCCGGCACACCGACCCGGGTCGGGCCCGCGACCGGGACGCCCCTCGACGACATCGACCGCGACGCCGGCATCAGCGTCGAGCTGAGTGACGGATCGACGTTCTGGATGTTCGGCGACTCGTCCGAGCGCTTCTCGACGGGCGCCTTCCGCTACTTCATCAACAACACGGCGGCCTGGGCGGCACCGAACTCGCCGGCCGTCACCCGTGACGGAGTCGTGGGCGGGTCGAGCCCATCGACCTTCGTGACACCGGTCGTCGACCTCGGATGCCCGGCGGCCACCCCGACGCAGGTGATGTGGCCGCTGTCGGGGGTGGCGGTGCCCCAGAGCGCCACGGTCGATCGGGTCGTCGCCTACTTCCAGAACGTCTGTCTCGGCCCGAACCTCACCGCCACGAGCCGCGGGGTGGCAGTGGTCCAATGGACCTATGACCGCACGGCGCCGCCGGTCGACCAATCGGTGACCGGCACCGTGGTCACCCAGCAGTTGTTCCCGACCAACACCTATGGAAACGCTGCGGTGCTCGGGTCCGACGGATACCTGTTTGCCTACGCCTGCTTCGGTCCAGCCGGCGGTGGCTGGCCCGACGCCTACGGTCCGTGCAAGGTGGCGCGCGTCACGCCGAACGCAGCCGGCACCTCCTCGGCCTACACGTACTGGAACGGGACGGCCTTCGTGGCGGACATCGCTCAGGCCGCGGCCATGGTGTTGCCCAACGCGGCCGCCGGCGTGAACAACCCGGTCGCGTCGCTGACCGTGACGTTCGACGCCGCGCACGGCGTGTACGTCATGGGCTACAGCCCGTGGCCCGGGTTCACCGACACCATCACGATCCGGGTCGCGTCGTCACCGCAGGGCCCGTGGAGTGCACCGGTCGACATCAAGTTGCCGGGGTGTTCCGACACCGTCGGCGGTTCGGGGTTCTACTGCTACGCCTCGACGGTGCAGCCGCAGTTCTCGGTGGCGCCGGGCGGCACGGGTGACGGACTGCTCGGCGTGGGCTACTACGACCAGTTGGTCGCGGTCGGCCCCAACCGGGGCACTTACCAGGTGGCGACCGTGCCGTTCCGGGTCTACCTGCCGGCCTGATGGGCGGCTGGAAATCCGGGTCCTGATCTGTGCAACGATGTGAGCCGTGAGTCCCCTGCCACCTGAGGTGTCATGTGCGGATCCGCTGTCGTCGTCCGATGCTGTCGATGGGGGCAAGCCACGTGAGGCATGTGGGGTTTTCGGCGTATATGCGCCCGGCCAGCCGGTCGCCCACATGACCTATCTCGGCCTCTTCGCATTGCAGCACCGCGGCCAGGAGTCCGCCGGCATCGCCACCGGCGACGGCGTCGACGTGACCGTCATGAAGGACATGGGACTGGTCTCCGCCGTGTTCGACGACCGCATGTTGGCGGCGTTGCACGGCAACCTCGCCATCGGGCACTGCCGCTACTCCACGACCGGTTCATCCAAGTGGCAGAACGCCCAGCCGGTCTTCCGCGAGATCAACGGCCTGCGTTTCGCTCTCGGCCACAACGGCAACCTGACCAACACCAGCGCCCTCGCCACCGAAGCCGGCATGTTCGAGGGGATCGTCACCTCGGACACCGATCTGGTCGCCGAGCTGATGGCCCATCACATGGCCGTGACGACAGCGAGTGATCCGTTGGTCGACGCACTGACAGCAGTGCTGCCCACGCTGCACGGTGCGTTCTCGTTCGTTCTGTGTGACCCCGATCGCATCATCGGTATCCGTGACCCAAACGGCTTCCGTCCGCTGTGTCTGGGCAAGCTCGACGGTGGTTGGGTGTTGGCGTCGGAGAGCCCGGCCCTCGACATTGTCGGCGCGCATTTCGTGCGTGAGCTCGAGCCGGGCGAGATGGTGATCATCGACGAAAGTGGAGTTCGCTCGTTGCGTCCGTTCCCCGCCGATCGGATCGATCCCAAGTTGTGCCTGTTCGAGTTCGTGTACTTCGCCCGTCCGGACTCCACCCTGTACAACCACAACGTGCACGCGGCGCGGGTGCGCATGGGTGAGGCGTTGGCCGAGCAAGCTCCTGCGGAGGCCGATCTCGTGTGCGGCGTTCCCGAGTCGGGCATTCCCGCAGCCGAGGGATTCGCGCGGGCCAGCGGCACACCGTTCGGCCACGCCCTGGTGAAGAACCGCTACATCGGCCGGACCTTCATCGCCCCCAGCCAAGAGATGCGGGCGCTCGGCGTGCGGATGAAGCTGAACCCGTTGCGCGAGAACATCGCCGGGAAGCGACTGGTGGTCGTCGACGACTCGATCGTCCGCGGCACCACCACCCGCGCCATGATCGCCATGCTTCGCGAAGCCGGCGCATCGGAGATCCACCTGCGGGTGTCGTCGCCGCCCTACCGCTGGCCGTGCTTCTACGGCATGGACACCGGCAGTCGAGGTGAATTGCTCGCCGCCAACATGGATGTCGAGGAGATCCGCACCTACCTCAACGTCGACTCGCTGGCCTACTTGACCCTCGACCGACTGGTCGCTGCCACCGGCGCGCCGACGGCCGGCTTCTGCACAGCGTGTCTCACCGGTGTCTACCCCGTTGAGATCCCTGTCGATCTGAACAAGTCCGTGCTCGAAGGTGGAGCTCCGGCCGTCGTCCCCGCTCATGGGTGACGGACACACCTACGCCGAAGCCGGCGTCTCCATCGAGGCCGGCGACGAAGCGGTCCAGCGCATCAAGGAGTCGGTGCGCCCGACATATCGGCCCGGAGTGTTGGGCGACGTCGGAGGATTCGGCGGCCTGTTCCACCTCGGTGCGGCCGGCTACAGCGACCCGGTGCTGGTGTCGGCAACCGATGGTGTGGGGACCAAGGCCATGGTGGCCGCGCAAGCGCGCCGCTACGACAGCGTCGGTATCGACCTGGTGGCGATGTGCGTCGACGACCTCATCTGTCAGGGCGCCGAGCCCCTTTTCTTCCTCGACTACCTGGCCATCGGTTCGCTCGATCCCGAGATGGCCGAGCAACTCGTGGCGGGTGTGGCCGACGGTTGCCGACAGGCCAACTGCGCGCTGATCGGCGGCGAGATGGCCGAGCACCCCGGGGCCATGGATGCCGGCGAGTTCGACCTGGCCGGGTTCGCCGTGGGGGCGGTCGAGCGTGACCGGGTGTTGACCGGCGACCTCGTGACCCCGGGTGACGTGCTGGTCGGCATCGAATCACCGGGCCTCCGTTCCAACGGCTATTCGCTGGCGCGTCACGTGTTGTTCTCGATCGCCGGCCGCTCGCTCGACGACCTGGCCTGGGACGAGCCCGGCGCCCCAACGGTCGCCGACGAACTGTTGCGTCCGTCGGTCATCTACGCGCCGGCGGTGCTGGCGGTGCTGAAGCTGGCTGACGTGCACGCGGTCGCTCACATCACCGGCGGCGGGATCGTCGGCAACCTCATCCGGGTCCTGCCCGACGGCACCGGGGCCACAGTCGATCGTTCGACCTGGGAGTCGCCACGCATCTTCGGTGAGATCCAGC
Organism: Acidimicrobiales bacterium; assembly: GCA_038327485.1. Classification (GTDB taxonomy): domain Bacteria; phylum Actinomycetota; class Acidimicrobiia; order Acidimicrobiales; family Microtrichaceae; genus JBBQLA01. The sequence goes on along the minus strand of JBBQLA010000006.1, from coordinate 6,463 downwards.
GACTGGGTTCGATCTCCGACGAGGAGATGGGTCGGGTGTTCAACCTCGGCATCGGCATGGTGTGCGTGGTCCCGCCCTCCGATGCGGCCGCGGCCATTTCGGTGTTGGGCGAGCACGGACATCGGGCCAGCATCATCGGAGAGGTCACCGAGGGTGAGCACGTGGTGGAACTGACCGGCGGGTTCCGATGAGCGCGTCGCAGGAACTGGTCGATCACCTGCTCGAGCACTCGGTGAAGCGCGGCGACTTCACCCTCAAGTCGGGCATGAAGAGCGGCTGGTTCCTCGACTCCAAGCAGACCGCGTGCGACCCCGACGGCGTGATCCTCATGACCGACGCCGCGCTGGCAGCGATTCCCGAGGACGCCACAGCAATCGGTGGCATCACGGTCGGCGCCGATCCGGTGGCCTACGGGATCGCCGCGGTGGCCGCCACCCGAGGGCGTCGGCTCCGGTCGTTCACCATCCGCAAGGAGGCCAAGGACCACGGGGTGATGGGTCGGGTGGCCGGAGCGCTGCGTCCGGGAGACAAGGTCGTCATCACCGAGGACACCACCTCGCGTGGCGTCACCATCGCCGACGCCGTCGAGGCGGTTCGGGCGTTCGGGGCCGAGCCCGTGCTGGTACTGGCCCTCGTCGATCGCGGCGGCACTGCCGCCGGCTATGCCGAAGCGGCCGGCGTGCCGTTCGTGGCACTGGTGAGCGCGCCCGATCTGGGCTTTCCGTTCGATGTCGGAGCCATTCCCGTCACCTGATCGTCGTGCTGAGGTGGGGGTCGAGCGGGAGCCGCGCGTAGGCTTTCGACCCTATGGCTGATACCCCGACCCCTGCCTATTCCGTGCGCGTTCGCGTGCGCATGGACAACCGCCCTGGCATGTTGGGTGAGCTGTGCATCGCCATCGGCGAGGTCGGCGGCAACATTCGGGCGCTCGAGGGCTTCGAAGCGAAGACCGCACATCTGGACGAGGACGTCGTGATCGACTGCCGGTCCGAGGCGCACCAGGAGCAGGTCCGCACCGCCATCGAGGCCATTGCGGGGCTCACCGTGCTCGAGTGGGAAGACCGCACCTTCGCCATGCACGAGGGCGGCAAGATCGAGGTGCTGTCGCTCGCTCCGGTGACCGATGTCGACGACCTGTCGATGGCCTACACCCCTGGCGTGGCCCGAGTGTGCCTCGAGATCGCCAAGGATCCGGAGCTGGCGCACCAATACACGATCAATCGCAACACTGTCGCCATCGTGTCCGACGGCACCGCAGTGTTGGGCCTCGGCGACATCGGACCGGCCGCCGCCATGCCGGTCATGGAGGGCAAAGCGCTGCTGTTCAAGCACTTCGCCGGCGTCGACGCATTCCCCATCTGCGTGAACACCACCACGATCGACGAGCTGGTCGAGCTGGTGAAGCACCTGGAGCCGACCTTTGGTGGCATCAACCTGGAGGACATCGCCGCACCCGGCGCGTTCGAGGTCGAGGAGCGACTGGTCGAAGCGCTCGACATCCCCGTCTTCCACGACGACCAACACGGCACCGCCATCGTCACCCTCGCTGCGCTCGACAGTGCGCTGCGCATCGTCGCCAAGCGCCACGCTGACATCAAGGTGGTGATCGCGGGGGTCGGAGCCGCCGGCGTCGCAGTGTCGAAGATCCTGATGAACGCAGGGGTGCAGAACGTCATCGGTTGCGATCGCCTCGGTGCGGTCTACGACGGTCGCGGCGGGCTCAACAGCTCGAAACAGTGGTTCGCCGAGAACACCAACCCCGATCGCCTCACCGGATCGATCTCCGACGTCATGCCCGGCGCCGATGTGTTCATCGGGCTCAGCGGCCCCGACCTGATCACCGTCGAGGACGTGAAGTCGATGGCGAAGGACCCCATCGTGTTCGCCATGGCCAACCCCAACCCGGAGATTCGCCCCGAGCTCATCCGGGGGATCGCGGCGGTGGTCGCCACCGGACGCAGCGACTTCCCCAACCAGATCAACAACGTGTTGGCATTCCCTGGCGTGTTCCGTGGCGCCTTCGACGCCGGCGCCCGACGCATCACCGAGAACATGAAGGTGGCCGCAGCACACGCCATCGCGTCGGTGGTCGGCGATGACCTGCGACCCGATTTCATCATTCCGTCCGTGTTCGACCCGCGAGTGGTCGAAGCTGTGGCTGCTGCCTCCGCTGCTGCCGCCATCGCCGATGGCGTCTGCCGCTCCCGATGAGCTCGTCGACGACCGGCATCGCCGGCATCACCTTCGACTTCTGGAACACCCTGGTCACCGAGGCTCGATCAGCCGACCACCGGACCCAGCGGTGGGTCGCAGCCCTGCACTCCAACGGTGTCGAGATCTCCGCCGCCGAGCTCGAGTCGGGGCTGGCGTTGATGTGGGAATGGTTCCAACGGCGTTGGGAGGGCAATCAGGTCGTGACGCCCGCCGCCGCGGTCGACTTCGCCATCGATGCCATGGCAGTCGAGTCGTCGCTTCCCCTGCGCGACGCCATGATCGCGTCGCTCCACGACGGGTTCGACCCCGCCGAGATGGAGATTGCTCCCGGCATCGGTGACGCGCTCGAGGAGTTGAAGTCGGGAGGTCTGCGCATCGGCATCATCTGCGATGTGGGGCTCACGCCTTCGGTGACGCTGCGGAGCTATCTCGAGCACCACGGCTTGCTCGGCTATTTCGACCACTGGTCGTTCTCCGACGACGTCGGTTGCTACAAACCCGACCCGGCGATCTTCGCCCATGCCCTGGACGGCCTCGGCGTCGCCGATCCCGCCGCCATGGCCCACATCGGCGACCTGCGCCGCACCGACATCGCCGGCGCTCACGCGGTCGGATGGTTGGCGCTGCGGTACTGCGGCCTGGCCGACGACAAGTCGGACTATCCCGACGGCGACGCGGTGGTGGCGCACCACTCCGAGCTGGCCCGGGCGGTCGGGCTCGGGTGAGCAACTCGGTGGTGGCGGCCGAACCCGGGCCGTCCGAGGCGCCGTGGTCGCGCATGACCGAGACCCTCGGTCCGCGCCTCGCCGGTCGCGAACGGTGGATCGAGGCGCTGCTGTACGCGTCAGCGATCTTCGTCGGCTGGTGGGTCCGCTTCGAACAGGACGACGCGTTCATCACCTTCCGCTACTCCAAGAACTTGGCGCGAGGTTTCGGCCTGGTGTTCAACCCGGGTGAGAAGGTCGAGGGCTACACGAACTTCCTGTGGACCTGGATCATGACCATCCCGGAGAAGGCCGGTTGGAGCTCGCCGATCTTCTCCCAGGTGCTCGGCATGGTGTTCCTGGTCGGGACGCTCGCGGTGTTCCTGCGGTTCGCCCGGCGCGTGCTGGGTTCGCAGATCATGGCGCTGCTGGCCGGGTTCGTATTGGTGGCCAACATGACCTTTCTGGGGTACGGCACAGGTGGTCTCGAGACCATGATGCAGACGTTCTTCCTGCTCGGGTTCGCCACGCTGCTGTTCCCTCGCGACGTCGACTCCACGCTGGTGGCGCGACGGGTCGCCGCCGGCCTGCTCGGAGGTCTGGCCATCCTCACCCGGCTCGATTCCACGGTGCTGGTGGCGGCGTGGCTCGGCGTGCACCTGTGGCCCCTCTGGAAGGCGCGGGCCTCGGGCTGGTTGTCCAAGGTTCTCGCCGGTGGCCTTGGGGTCGGTCTTCCGATCTTGGTGGTCGTGTTGCCGTGGTTGGTCTGGAAGTACGACTTCTACGGCTCGATCCTGCCGAACACCTTCTACGCCAAGTCGGCGTCGAACCCGCTCATCCCGTTCCTGTACGGCGTCTTCTACCTGCTGTGTTTCTTCGCCTCGTACTTCGCCTTCGTGTTCATCCGCCGGTACCGCTGTCTGAAGCAGGGCTTCTTCGAGCTCCCCGGCACCAAGGCCGCGTTCGCGGTGATCCCGGTGTGGTTCCTGTATGTCTGCATCGTCGGCGGAGACTTCATGGAGTTCCGTTTCGTCGTTCCGGTGATCCCGGTGCTGGCGTTGCTCGCGGCGTACCTCATCGACCACTACCGCCGGCCCGCTCGTCATGGCGTGCTCATCGCCATGTTGTTGGTGGTGTCGCTCCTTCACCGACTCGACCCGGTGACCACGGTGTATCCCGTTCTCACCTTCAAGGACCTCAACCACTGGCCCACCGAGTCGCCGACCACTTGGCTGCACATGGGCAAGCTGTTGCACCACGAGTTCCCCGGTGGCATCGCCGCGGCCGGCCAGCCGTCGATCGCGCTGCAGCCGCTGGGGGTGATCGGGTACTACTCCGACCTGCCGACGATCGACATGCTCGGGTTGACCGACGCCTGGGTGGCCCGTCACGGCCTGGCCATCCCGGTGTACTACCCGGGCCACGTGCGCATGGCACCGGTGAACTATCTGGTCGACAAGAGGATCAACCTGGTGATCGGCGACCCGCTGATCGTCGATGCCAAACCGCGACGCACGAGCTATCTGCTGTCGGACCTGGTGCCGTTGTGGTCGGTGGCCGACCTCAACCAGTTGCCCGCTGCGGCCAAGGTGATCGAGATCCCGCTCGTCGACAACCGAGTGTGGACGGTGCTGTACCTCACCCCCAACGCCAGAGTCGACGCGGCCATCGCCAAGAACGGTTGGCCGACCTTCCCCATCGAGAAGCGCTGCGACACCAGCGGTTTCAACATCATCCTGAAGACGGCGTCGGAAAAGACCTGCCCCGGTCAGTAGCAATCAGGCGTGGTCAGTAGAGCGGTGCGTCGGCGGGTGGCGGTGTCGGCGTGGCACCGGCCGGGCTGAGGCGCACGAACTTTCGCTTGAGGCGCAGTCCCGGCTGTTCGACGAAGCGGAACACCAACTCGCTCACGATCGGCAGCACGAACAAGTAGGCCACCAGCACGTGTTCCTCGGTGATGTGGCCCTTGGCTGCCTCGACCATCATCACGGCCAGCGGGACGTGTACGAGATAGATGCAGTAAGACCGCCGCCCGATGGCGCACAGGATCTTGTTCGAGAACAGCCGTGACAGCCACCAGTTGCCGCTGCGGACGAGCGTGAACACCAGGAATGCCGTGACCCCACTCGTGACGCTGAACCCGAAGCGGGCCCACCACATCTTGTCGGCCAGGTTCGGATCGCTGGGTCGCTCGGGAGCGAACGGGATGAACCAGCCGCTCGGGACGAGCTTGGTCCCCAACAGCAGCACCACCACCGCAGCCGCCAACGCCATCGTGGCGATCCGGCGAAGGAGCTTCTGGGTCGACTCGCTGATGGTGGGGATGAGCGAGTTGGCCGCGGCGGCCACCACGCCGATCATCAGGGCATCGGGCCGTTGGTACCACATGTACTTCCAGCCGACGTGCCCGGTCAGCCGAGCGATGCCGACGGCGAGCCACAGGCCGCTGAACACCACGATGAGCTGGCGAGCGAGTCGGAACCGCACCACCGTCATCATCAGGATCAGTGCGACCAGGTAGAAGTGCTCCTCGACCGACAGCGACCACAGGTGGATGAGCGGGCGCACCTCGGGCAGGTGCTTGGTGCCGATCTCGACGCCGACCGGATGGATCACGTGGTACACGTACAGCCCGGCGCTGAGCACGTCGTTGATCGTGCGATCGCGGAACTCGTTGTTGCCGATGAACAGTCCGGCGACGAGGGTGGCGCCGAGCACGGCGTAGAGCACCGGGAAGAGGCGAAGCACACGGCGCAGGTAGAAGGTCTTGACGTCGACGTGGCCGCGGGCCCGGTCCTCCTCGAGGATCAACGTGGTGATGAGGAAGCCGCTGACCACGAAGAACACGTCGACGCTGCCGGCGAACGACGCGAACGAGGAGTAGGCCGCGTGGGTGAACAGCACCATCAACACGGCGATGGCGCGCAGCCCGTCGAGCGGGCCCTGGTAGCCGATTTTGGGCGCGACGCTGACGAATCGGTCGGCGTCGTCGGCCGACCCCCCGCCCCCAGGAGTTGCAGTCATCCGAGCGAGTTTGAACGGACAGTGCTCTCCGGTCAATTGCAGGCAGTCCTTCCATCGTTTCTCGGGCTGGTCCGAGCACCGTCGACGGCGCGAACAGCCCGAGAACGGGTGACGTTCACAGGGGTCGGCGTCGGCGCAGGGGTTTCGAATCCAGCACCCGAAATGAACGTTGGTCATGGAGTTGGAAACGGCGAAACCCTTGTCAGGTCAGCGGTTTCAAGTGTGGTCCGGCGCAGGTTGTTTGATGGGCCGACCGGGAGCACTGGCCGCCGGGGGGGTTGACGCCAATTCGGCGGTGGCCTCCGCCAAACTCGGTGTCGTGATCATGCGACGTCGGGCTGTACGAACCTGGTGGGGCCCGATGGGGTCGGCTGCCCCGATGGTGTTGGTCGTGGCGGCTGGTCTGGCCGTCACCGGGTGCGGCGCCGTCGCGACAACCGCGCCGACGCGAACTTCGTCGAGCACGTCGTCGGTCCGCCGTCGCCTCGGCAAGGATGCCCCGAGCGTCGCGGCCCTGCCCC
>JBBQLA010000005.1:0-16573 GCA_038327485.1 Acidimicrobiales bacterium | reverse complement strand
GTCTCGTGGCCGATCCCAGACCACACCGGGATCGGGCTCGTGGCCACGGCCCTGGCGATGGACTCGGAGTCGAACGCGGCGAGATCGGTGCGCGCTCCACCGCCTCGCACCAACGCGATCAGATCGACGTCGAGGCGGGTGAGCGTGCGGATCGCGGCGACGACAGTGGATTCGGAGTCGACGCCCTGTACGCGCGCGTCGACGCAGGTCACCTCGAAGCCGAACCCCGAGCTGTCGAGTTCGTGAAGGAAGTCGGCATGCGCTGCGCTGCCGAGAGAAGTCACCAGCCCGACCCGCAGTGGGAGCGGGTGCAACCGATGGCGTCGGTTCGCTTCGAGCAGGTCCTCGTCGGCCAACCGGCGCAGCAAGGCCTCGCGGCGAACCGCCAGATCGCCGAGGGTGAACTCGGGGTCGATGGCGATCATCTTCAGCTGGATCTGGCCGCGCTTCACGTAGAGCTCGATCGAGCCGCGTATGCGGACCCGGACGCCATCCTCCATTCGCACGCCGCCTCCGGCGCGCCGCAGCCGCAGGTTGACCTTCTCCCGGCTGGCCTGGAACAACGAGACCGACAAGGTGCAGGGCGTCTCGCGGTGATCGGCCCCGGCCTCGACGAGGGTGAAGTACACGTGCCCGGCGTTGGAGCGTTTGAGGTTGGTGATCTCGCCCTCGACCCACAGCAGATTCGGCACCGAGTCGCGAATGGCCGCGGCCAGGTGTTCGTTGAGCTGTGGAACCGTCCACGTGTCCGGCGTCGCGCTCGGCTCGTCCAGGTCGAACAACGTCATGGTCGAGACTCAGCCGGCGAGTTCGCTGCCCAGCAGGGTGGCGTAGAGATCGGCGTACAAGCCGCGGTGGGCGAGCAGTTCCGAGTGCGTGCCTCTCTCGACGAGCACACCGTCTTCCAGAACGAGGATCTGATCGGCCGCGGTGATCGTGGAGAGCCGGTGCGCGATGACCAGCGAGGTGCGACCGCTCAGCGCCGTCGCCAGGGCCTGCTGCACCAAGTGCTCGTTCTCGCTGTCGAGATGGCTGGTCGCCTCGTCGAGGATCACGATGGCCGGATCCTTGAGCAGCATGCGGGCGATCGCCAACCGTTGCTTCTCCCCGCCGGACAGGCGGTAGCCGCGTTCGCCCACCACGGTGTCGAAGGAGTCGGGCAGTCGCTCGATCACGTCGAGGATCTGGGCCGCAGCGCACGCCTCGCGCATCTCGTCGTCGGTGGCGTCCTGGCGGGCATAGCGGAGGTTCTCACCGACGGTCGTGTGGAACAGGTGAGGGTCCTGGGCCACGATGCCGATCGACGCGCGAAGGGAGTCCTGGGTGATGTCACGCACGTCATGGCCATCGAGCAGGATCGAGCCGTCGGTCACGTCGTACAGCCGGGTGAGCAGCGACGACAGGGTTGACTTGCCCGCACCCGATGGTCCGACCAGGGCCACCATCTGGCCGGGTTCGATCAGGGCTGACAGGTGGCTGATCACATCACGATCGGCGAGTCGTTCCGGCGCGTAGCCGCCCTCGAGTGAGGCCACGGTGTCGGTGGCGACTGGGTATCGGAACGAGATGTCGCGGAACTCGATGCGACCTTCGGCTCTGGCCAACTCGGTGGCGTCGGGTGCATCGGCGACGGTGTTCTCGGTGTCGAGCACTTCGAAGACTCGCTCGAAGCTGACGAATGCCGTCATCACGTCGACGCGGGCATTCGTGAGCGAGGTGAGCGGCTCGTAGATGCGGACCACCAGCGCGGCGAGGGCGACCAGACCGCCGGTGGTGATGCCCCCGCTGATCACGCTGCGGCCGCCGAAGTAGTAGACCGCCGCAGTGCCGATCGCCCCGACCAGCCCCAGGGTGGCCAGGAAGATGCGGGTGTACATGGCCGACTTGATGCCGACGTCTCGCACGCCGGCGGCTCGGCTGGAGAACTGAGCGGTCTCCCCGTCGTATCGACCATAGGTCTTCACCAGCAGGGCCCCGGCCACGCCGAAACGTTCGGTCATCTGGTTGTTCATGTCGGCGTTGAAGTTCATGCCCTGGCGGGCGATGGCACTGAGTCGGGTCCCGATGCGCTTGGCCGGCAGCAGGAAGACCGGCAACAACAACACCGCCAGGATCGTGAGGCGCCAGTCGAGCGCGGCCATCGCCACCAAGGTGATGGCGAGGGTGATGACGTTGGAGACCACCGTGCCGAGCGTGCCGGTGAAGGCCCGTTGCGCTCCGATCACGTCGTTGTTCAAGCGGCTGACCAGTGCGCCGGTCTGGGTCCGGGTGAAGAAGCCGATCGGGAGGCGCTGTACATGGTCGAACAACTGGGTACGCAGGTCGTAGATCAGACCCTCACCGATGACCGATGACCAATAGCGCTCCGCCAACGACAGCAGAGCGGACACCAGTTCGGCGCCGACGACCGACCCGGCCAGCACCGCGAGCTCGACGTTGTCCCTGCTCGGCAACGCGTTGTCGATGATCGCCTTGAACAGAAACGGTGGGGCCAGGCCGATGACCGCTTCGAGCACGATCACGATCAGGAAGCCGACCAGCTTCGCTGTATACGGCCGCGAGTAGGAGAAGACTCGCTTCACCAACCCCTTCGCCAGCTTCTGACCCTTGAAGTCGGCGGCGTCGGAGTTCATCATCCGCCACATCACATGCACTGCGGTTGCTCCAGGCTCTGCGGTGTCGGGGTGGGAGAGGAGAATTGTGGCGGAGAGAGGGGGATTTGAACCCCCGGAGGCTTGCACCTCAACGGTTTTCGAGACCGTCCCATTCGGCCGCTCTGGCACCTCTCCGGCGGCGACGCTACACGACCTCCACGGGTCACTTCGAAGCCGTTCGGCGCTCGGCGAAGAACGAGGTGAGCAGGTCGGCGCTCGGCTCGGGGGACACGCTGGCACGAGTGTCGAAGGTGTGGTTGAGGCGGGGATCCGAGCCGAAGTGGTAGAGCGACCCCAACGATCCGGCCTTCATGTCGGGCGGGCCGAAGACCACGCGGTCCATGCGAGCAGCCCAGATGGCGCCGGCGCACATGGGGCACGGCTCGAGGGTGACCACCAGAGTGCAGCCGTCAAGGCGCCAGGTACCGAGGGCCGCCGCGGCATCTTGGATGGCCAAGACCTCGGCGTGTGCGGTGGGGTCACCGGTGAGTTCACGTTCGTTGTGTCGCGATGCGATGACGACGCCGTCGCGAAGCACCACGGCGCCCACCGGTACGTCGTCGTGGAGCAACGCAGCGCGGGCCTCGCCCAGCGCCAGCGCCATCGCGGCCTCGTCTGTCAGGTGTGGTTCGGTCACGATGTCACGCTAACGGCGAGATGTGACGACCGAGGCAGTCGACCCCCCTTGGCCCGACGCGCAGTTGGCGGAGACGGTGGGATTTGAACCCACGGTGAGTTTCCCCACACACGATTTCCAATCGTGCCGATTCGGCCGCTCTCGCACGTCTCCCGATTCGTGTGCCGGATGCTGGTGAGACGGTCAGGCGATCTGCGGCACACCAAAGGTTCCGCTGAGAGCTGCTGTCTTCCGACCCTGACTCGGTTCACGGGCTCCGGTTGCACAGGACCCGACCGCCTCACCAGCATCCGGCTCGGCCAGCATAGGCCGTAGGTCGTGCACCCCGCCCAGCCGCCATCTGCGGCCCCGTGCCCCAAGGGGCTGTCGGAGGCGGCGGGTAGGGTTGTGTCGATGGCTCAGCAATCGCTCTACCGGCGCTACCGCTCGCAGCGCTTCGCGGAGTTGCGAGGCCAGGATCACGTAGTTCGGGCGCTTCGACATGCGGTTGCGTCGGGAACCGAGGGCCACGGCTACCTGTTCAGCGGCCCGCGGGGCTGCGGCAAGACGTCGACCGCTCGCATCCTGGCCAAGGCGCTCAACTGCACCAATCTGAGCGACGGGGAGCCGTGCGGGGTGTGCGACAGCTGCAAGGCCATCGAGGCCGGGCAGAGCTATGACCTCTTCGAGCTCGACGCGGCATCGAACAACGGCGTCGACGCCATGCGCGAACTCATCGGCCGCACGGCGGTGGGCTCGCCCGGACGCACCAAGGTGTACATCCTCGACGAGGTCCACATGTTGTCGACGGCCGCGTCGAACGCGCTGCTGAAGACATTGGAGGAGCCGCCCGAACACGTCGTGTTCGTGTTGGCCACCACCGATCCGCAGAAGGTGCTGCCGACCATCCGTAGTCGCACCCAGCACTTCGAGTTCTCGCTGCTCGCTGCCGAAGAGCTGACCGAACTCGTCAACTGGGTCATCGCCGACGCCGGTCTCGACGTGCCGCCCGAGGCGGTCGCCCAGGTGGTGCGCCTCGGTCGAGGCTCGGCCCGCGACACCTTGTCCGCCCTCGACCGGGTGGTCGCATCAGGCGGTGTCGTCGAGTCCAACGAGCCGGTGCTGGAGTTGGCCGAAGCCATCGCCGACAAGGACACCGGTCGGGCCATGGCCGCGGTCGATATCGCCATCGGCCTCGGCATCGAGCCGCGGTCGATCGGCGAGACGTTGCTCGCCACCCTGCGCGACGCCTTCCTCGTGGCGGTCGGTGCCGAGACGCCGCATCTCACCGACGACGATCGAGCTCGAGCCAAGGCGCTGTCGTCACGACTCGGCACGGCGTCGATCACCCGAGCGCTGGAGCTCATCGGTTCAGCGCTGGTCGACCTTCGCCAGGCGTCATCGCCCCGGGTCCCCATCGAAGTGGCGGTGATCCGCCTCGCGTCCCCGACCGCGGACGTGTCGGTGGAAGCGCTGCTCGAACGCATCGAGCGACTCGAACGCGCCGCCGCGTCGGGTGGTGTCGTCGCACTTGCCCCAGCCGTCATTGACCCAATGGTTGCCGCCACTGTGTCCGATGCGGACGACGAACCGGAGCCGATCTCGGTGCCCGCTGGTCGTGGCGCGGCTGCCGCCGCACGAGCACAGCTGGCCGAGCGGCGCCCCGAGAGCACCAAGTCGGCGCCCCCGTCGGTGCCGCCGCGACGTGCAACGGCACCGGCCCCGCCGCTCGCTCCGGTCGCTGCTCCGACCCCACCGCCTGCCGTATCGCCAGACCCTGAGCCCGGAACCCCAGCTTCAACCGCAGCACCGGCACCCGCTCCGGCTCCTGCCGCTCCGACGCCGGTCGTCGGTGAGCTCAGCGTGGACGGTGTCACCGCCGCACTGTCCGAGGTGGCGGCGCAGCTTCGGCCAGTCGCCAAGGCCGTCTACCGCGAGGTGGCGGTGCGTTCGGTCGACGGTGATCGAATCGTGTTGGCGCTTCCTCACGCCTCGCTGGTCGAGAAGGCTGAAGCCGCCCGTTCAGACGTCGAGGCTCGACTCGCCACCGCGCTCGGTCGCCCCCTCACGGTCGCCTTCGAAGGGGCCGCTCCCGCTCCCGCATCGTCGCCTGCCGCAGTGCCCGAGCAAGAACCCGAGCACCACATCGAAGAGCACGTCGACGTGTCCCAGCTGACCGACGCCGACGTCTCCACCTCGGGCGCGGACAAACTGGCCCGGGCCTTCCCCGGGTCGATCATCGTGGACAAGGAAAACGGAACCTCATGACCGAAGCATCCGACCTTCCCGAGCACGTCTCGCCCGACTCCGAGACGCCCGGCTTCGATGCGGCAAGCTTCGACCCGGCCGCACTGTTGGGCGGCGGTGGGCTCGACCTCGGAGCACTTCTCGGCGCGGCTCAGCAGATGGGCGCGCAGATGGAAGAGGCGCAGGAGCGCATCGGGGCGACCGAGCTCGAAGGCACATCCGGCGGTGAATTGGTGCGGGTCACCGCGCTCGGATCGGGCGCGTTCACCGGTGTGCACATCGACCCGTCGGTGATCGACCCAGCAGACCCGTCGATGCTCGAGGATCTCGTGTTGGCCGCACTGCTCGACCTGGGCCAGCAGATCGCCGAGCTCCAGGCCGAGGCTTCGCCCATGGGCGGTCTCGATCTGGGCGGACTGTTCGGCTGACCTCCGATGGCCGACTACGCGGCGTCGATCCAGAACCTCATCGATGCGCTCGGTCGGCTTCCCGGCGTCGGGCCCAAGTCAGCGCAACGCATCGCCTTCCATCTGTTGAAGGCCGATCCGACCGAGAGTGAGCGCTTGGCCGGGGCCATCTCCCAGGCTCGGGCTCGGGTCACCTTCTGTCAGCGGTGCTTCAACCTGGCCGAAGGCGAGGAGTGCGGAATCTGCGCCGATCCCGGACGCGACCAGACGGTGTTGTGCGTTGTCGAGGAGCCCCGCGACGTCGTGGCGATCGAGCGCACACGGGAGTTCAAGGGTCGCTACCACGTGCTCGGTGGGGCCATCGACCACCTGCAGGGCGTGGGGCCGGAGCGACTGCGGATCAAGGAGTTGATCTTGCGGGTCGGCGCTGAGCACATCACCGAGATCATCCTCGGCATGAACCCCAACATCGAGGGTGAAGCCACCGCGCTCTACCTGACCCGCCTGCTCGACGTGCCTGATCTGGTGGTCTCGAGGATCGCCTCGGGCCTGCCCGTCGGCGGCGATCTCGAGTACGCCGATGAGCTGACGCTCGGCCGGGCGCTGGAAGGGCGTCGCGTCGTCGAGCGGTAGCGTCTCGGCCATGCACATGCATCGCCAACTGATCTCGTCGGGATCACCGTGGGAACTGACCGTCGGCTACAGCCGGGCCGTCCGGGTGGGGAAGCGGGTGTTCGTGGCCGGCACTGCGCCGCAATTCGACGACGGCGAATGCCCCGACGACGCCGGCGCTCAGGCCCGTCGATGCCTGGAGATCATCTCGGGCGCGTTGACCGATGCCGGCGCCGACCTGGGCGACGTGGTGCGCACCCGCATCTATCTGGTGAACGCCTCGGACTTCGACGCCGTGGGTCACGAGCACGGAGCGGTGTTCTCCGACATTCGCCCGGCCAACACGACCGTGGTGGTCAAGGAACTGCTCGACCCGCGTTGGAGATGCGAGATCGAAGTCGAGGCCGTCATCATCGGTGAGCGGTCACCCATGTCGAGCTGACATCGGCGGTCGGTTCACTGTCACACCCCGTCCGTAGCGTTGCTCTCAACGAAACGGGAGGTACCGGCGATGCTGGTTCTGGTAGCGACAACGGACACTCAAGGCGACCGCAGCGACGACTACTGCAACACCGTCGAGGGAGAGCTGGTGCAGCTCCCCGTGAGCGGCGTCGATCGTGAGTTCGTGGGTCTGGCCAGCCGGCGCGGCACCACCACCTGTGTGGTTGCTGACATCGATGTCGATGAGGTGGCGCTCCGGGCCGCGATCGGCGACTCCGTCGACCTGCACCTCGCCGTGGCGCGGCTGCTGGGGGAGGGGACGATCCTCGAGACCAGCGACGGTCAGCTGTCCCCGAGATCGATGTCGCTCGCCACGATGACGGTGGGCCCGAGCTGACCGCGTATCCACGACGGATCCGGCCCATTGAGTGGCGAGGTGTAGTCCAACACCGTGAACGTGTGCTCGTCGCGTGCGAGCACCGCACCGAAGCTCGTGTCACCGCGACTGGGCAGGTCGGCGAGCCAGGTCGCGCTCAGGTGATCGCGGTCGAGTTCCCACAGTGCGCTGCGCTTGCGGGTCGCCGAGTACAACCCTTGGTAGGCCCGGGTTCGCAACGACGGCGCCATCCATGACCAGCTTCGATCGAACACGCCGCCGGCCCGGGTGTGTCGGCGCGCCACCATGAGAATTCGATCTCCGACGCGAAACACATTGGGCGAGTCGAACTTCCGGGCGTCGTGCGACTCCGCCCACGATCCCAACTCGTCGAGCCGACCGCACATGACCGACGAGCCCCAGTGCTGTGGCCCCTCGAGACGCGTCACCCCCAGCAGCGACCCATCATCGAGGCGCGCGGCGTCGAACTCAGTTCCACCGTGATGCAACGCCGGGCGCATTGGGGTCCAGTCGATGCCGTCGTCGGAGGTCCAGACCTCGACCTCGGTGGGTTCGGGGCGCGATGAGTACAGCTTGTCGGCGCCTGTGTAGACGAAGAACACGAGTCGGCCATCGATCACACGTGGTCGCCACGGCACCGTGGCCGATTCCCACACCGCTTGCGGCGGCCCGAACCCCGACCCGCCGTTGATCAGAAGGTGGGTTCGGCGCGGCTCGAAGCGAAGCGGCTGGGTCCCCAACTCCAGGGCGTACAGGAGCAGCTGCCCCCTCCACACCACGAACCGGCATTCGCGTAGGTCGGCACCAACAGCGAGCGTGGTCTCGTGACGCCAGGACGCATCGAGCAGTGACCCGTCAGACGCCGCTGAGCTGACCACTTCGATGCGAGCCTCGGGCGAAGCGAAATGGGTCGGTGCGGTTCGCCAGGCCAACCAGACTCGATCCTTCCACCGGGCCACATCCAAGTTGTTGTTGGCAGCCAGACAGCGGACGCCGTTGGGGACCGCGGGCCCCGGGACCAACTGACCCCGCAGATCGACTGCAATCACGGTTCGACGATGACCGCGTCGCCACAGCGGAGCACCCCGTCGCTCAGCACCGCCGCATAGGCCCGACTGGTGAAGGGATGGTCAAAGTGATCGATGTGGTGCTCATCAGCGTCGGCGAAGCTGTCTCGGATCTGATGACACGGCACGGCCCAGGCGGTCAGCTCGATGATCACGCTGTGATCGTCGCTGCCGAGCTGGATGCGCGTACCTGGTCGCAAGGTCGACCAGTCGACCCCCCGAATCGTGACGTTCTCTCCTGCCGTGCCGGGCGCCACCGGGTGTCCCTCGGCGGCGAGTTGGTCGATGACCTCGCCCGACCACAGGCACAGCGCCTGCCACACGCGGCCGTGGTGTGCCCGAGTGCCCTGGCGATCGCCTTGGACGCCTCGATACCCGACGACCGCCTGCTCGATCTCCGCTTTCGGCACTCCGCCGTCCGAGGCGAACAACCCGACGATCACTCCGGTCTGCGCCGGGGCACCGGCGCCCACCCGTGCCAGTACCCGCCCCGCGTCAGAGACGTGATGGTTCGCCTCGTGCACCACGAATTCCACTCCGTCAGAGACGGTCATGGGCGAGCCGAGGAAGGTGAACCGACGGTCGCGATCGGTCGGTGCCAGCAGCGCCAGCTTCTCGTGGAGCGAGAGTGCATGGTGAGCGATGTGCTGCAGCACCGACGACTGATCGGCGTCGTCGTCGGCGCCGAGTGCGACCTCGGGGCTGAGATCGGGTTCGTGTTCGGTCAGCGCGCGAGAGATGAGCTCGTCGGCCAGCGCCAACACCTTCGCGGTGTGCGATGCGTACTCGAGGGCCGACCACGTGTCGTCATCGGGTCGACGGGACAGGATGACGGGGTCGACGCCCTCGAAGGTCGACGTCCAACGTCGTTGTTGGGCGCGCAGCGACCCCATGAGATCGCCCCACGTGTAGCCATCCGAATCGAACCGGCAGATGTCGCAGCGCATGACCCCGAGAGTAGGCGTGAGCCGTTCAGCTGGAGGCTGGAGGTTGGGTCAGGAAAGGGTCTTGACGATGAGCGCGTCGCCTTGGCCGCCGCCGCCGCACAGAGCGGCGGCACCCATGCCGCCACCGCGTCGCGCCAGCTCGTGCAGAATCGTGAGCACGAGACGGTTGCCGGACATGCCGATCGGGTGGCCGAGGGCGATGGCGCCGCCGTTCACATTGACGATGTCGGACGAGATGCCCAGGTCATCGATCGACGCACACCCGACTGCGGCAAACGCCTCGTTGAGCTCGAACAGGTCGATGTCGCTGATGGCGATGCCGGCGCGATCGGCGGCCTGCTTGATGGCAGCCGACGGCTGGGTCAGCAGGGACGCGCTGTCGGGGCCGGCGACCTGGCCGTTGGAGACGATCTCTCCCAACGGGGTCACACCCAGCTCCTCGGCCTTGGCCTTGGACACGATGATCAGGGCGGAGCCGCCGTCGGAGATCTGGCTGGCGTTGCCGGCGGTGACGTTGCCCGCCTTGTCGAAGGCGGGGCGAAGCTTGCCGAGGCTGTCCATGGTGGTGTCGGCGCGTACGCCCTCGTCCTGGGTCATCACGATCGGGTCACCCTTGCGCTGGGGGATCTCGACGGGGACGATCTCGTCGTCGAAGAGGCCGTCCTTCTGGGCGCGGGCGGCGTTCTCGTGGCTGGCGGCAGCGACGGTGTCCTGTCGCTCACGGCTGATGTCGGCCGACTGGGCGTACTTCTCGGTGCCCGTGCCCATCAGCACCTGGTCGATGGCGCAGAAGAGGCCGTCCTTGATGATGGCGTCGAGCAGTTCGGTGTTGCCGTAGCGGGCACCGGCGCGACCCGAAGGCAACAGGTAGGGCGCTTGGGTCATCGACTCCATGCCGCCTGCGATGACCACGTCGGCCTGGCCGGAGTTGATGAGCATGTCGGCCAACATGATCGAGTTGATGCCCGAGAGGCAGACCTTGTTGATCGTGGTCGACGGCACGTTCAGGGGAACGCCTCCAGCGAGCGCGGCCTGGCGGGCGGTCATCTGGCCGGCGCCGGCGAGGAGCACCTGGCCCATGAACACGTAGTCGACCTGATCGCCGGAGAGACCCGCACGCTCGAGCGCGGCCTTGATGGCCAGACCACCCAGGTCGGTCCCGGAGAAACCGGAGAGCTGCCCCGACATCTTGCCGATGGGAGTGCGAGCGCCAGTGAGGATGACGGATCCGGCCATGAGAGTCCCCTACTTCTGTTCGAGATGGTCGGTCCCCGTTGTGGGCGACCGCCGAAGTTCTGCCATGTTACCGAGCGGTAACCGACTCCTCCACCCCAGCTTCGACTTGTACTACTTCCTCTTCTTCTTGATGGCAGGTGGTCTTGGCGCGATGCAGACCTTGATCACCTTTCCGCGGCTCTTGATCGTCCGACACTTCAAGGCGGCCAGGCGGGCGTTCTCGGCATCGATGGCCCGTCGCCACAGGATCAGGAAGAACCAGATTTGCAGCAACGTCGGTTGCGTGGGGGTGATCGCCGGCGGCGTGACCGGTGGCGCGGTTGTCGGCGGGACGACCTGGGGCGGGACGCTGGTCGGTGTGCCAGGCGCCGTGGGCAGGTCCGCGGTGTTGGCCACGAGGTTGGCGACCACGTGCTGGTCCGAGAACCCTCCGGTCGACGCGGTGACGGCGATTCGAACGCTGGGGGGAAGCGCAGCGGTCGTGCGGAGCACCTCGGTGCCGCCGATCCGAACCACGAGGGTTCCGGCGTCGACCCAAATCTCCACCGGCAACGACGTGGCCGACGCATCGGGAACCCCGGTAGTTGACATCGTCGAGTAGCCGCCCGTCGCCCGCATCACTCCGATGAAGTCGGCAGCGGGCTCGCCCGCCCCGGGGAAGGTGTCCACGGCGACCGCGACGCCGGTCGATCCGATACCCACATAGCCGAGGTCGCCGCCGATGCCGCCCAGCGATGTGGTCGGAGCTGCCGGATCGAGGAAGGCGATGGCGAGACCGTCCGCGCCGCCGCCCCCGCCCGATGCCAGGTCGGCGCACACGTGCAGACGCTGCGACGAGACGGCTTGGGTCGAGACCGCCGAACCGGCCGCGAAATCGGTGGCGTCGGTCAGCATGACCTCGGGGCCGACGCGGACCGCAGCGCCATTGAGGCTCCAACCGGCGACCGACAACAGGGGCGGCAGGATCGACGCGCCACACCGGTCCGTCGCGGCCGGGTTGGAGGGAGTGAACTGAGCTATGAGTGTGGTGGCGGCCGGACCCATCGTGACGGTGTGCGAGGAGGCACCTCCGTCAGACCAACCGCGGAACACGTAGTTCACCCCGCCGATGGTCTGGGCGGCTGGTGTGCCGATGGTGACCTGGCTGTTGGTGATGGTGTTCACGGTGAGCGGCGACGCCGCGTCGGCTCCGGTGGCGGCAACCACACGCAACCCGGGGGGCGAGGTCTTCAGCGTGAGCGGGGTCTCACGAGGCAACAGTTCCACGCTGTCGCTGGTGGTCTTGGTGCCGTCGACGGCGGTGAGCTTGATCTCGAGATAGCTCGGGAAGTCGTGGTCCGGAGCGACGAACGACCCCGAGGTCACACCGGTGACGTCATTGATCGGATGGAGGTGACACACCGTCGGCTGGGAGCAGTGGTGCAGGATGATCGACCACGTGAGGGCGGACGCAGGCAGGATGGTGCCGTCCAAGCGAGTTGCAGTGCCTGCGAAGTTGATGGTGTCACCGACGCTCCACGCGCTGTTCGAGGTCGGGCTGGTGATCACCGCGGCCGGGCCGGTCGACGGAAGTCCAGCGCCGGTGAGTGACGCCGTGACCGCAGGATCATTTCCAGCCGCCTTGGCGCTGAATGTCGCCGACGAACCGGTTGCCACGGTGGGACGGAATCGGAGCGACTGCGTCACGCTGGCACCTGGCGCCAGCGATGCCCCGACGGGCAAGACGGCCGTGGCGGAGAACGGCGCGTCGGGCAACGTGGTCGACTCGATCACCAGCGTGGACTGCCCGCTGTTGTGCAACGTGATGCTGGACGTGCCCTGCTGGCCGACCTCGAGTTGGCCGAAGTCGACGAAGGCCGGAGTGATGGTGAGCTTGCCTGGGCTCAATGGTGGGGTGGCCATCGCCACGTTGCACGCGCGGTGCTGTTGGCTCGAGCCACCGGTTCCGGCGGTGAAGCCGATGCGAACGGTGGGTGGAAGTGTGACGGTCGAGTCCAACACGGCCGCCCCGGCAACGAAGACCTGCATTCGCCCGTTCGTGACCACGATGTCGACGTGAGTGGTGGTCGTGGTGGTCGCGGTGCCACGCATCAGCGGAACACCTGTCGATGTTGCGACGTAGGTCAATTCACTCGCGGTGCCACCGCTGGCGATCCCCACGAAGTTCGCGGCAGGGTCGGCTCCGGATTGGTAGGTGTCGAGTGAGACCGCCACTCCAGGCAGTCCGCCGAACCCTTCGCCTCCGCCGATCCCACCGATGGCGCCCGGTCCGCTGGCTGGATCGATCAGGGCGAACGTGAGGCCGTCGGCGCCGGTACCCGGGCCGATCTGGGCATCGAAGCTGGCAGTGATCGACGACGATGAGATCGGGGTGGTCAGCCACGCCGACCCGGCGGCGAATCCTGTGTCCGGTGTGAGTTGGACACACGCCGCGCTGGCGAAGGTGGCTGAGCCGTTGGCCTGCCAGGTGGCGCTCGACGGCGCGGGCAGGATCGTCGAGCTCACACTCACCAGCGCAGTGGCGATCGTCGACGCGCCGGATGAATCAGTGGCCTTCACCCTGGGGGTGAAGACGCCTGCCGTCGGAAAGGTCCACGGCGCAGTGGTGGTGCCGGTGGCGTCGTTGAACTGCCCGTCACCATCGAGATCCCAAGTGAGGGTCACCGAGTCACCCGCGTCGGGATCGGTCGCTGTTGCGGTGAGAGTCGTGGTCAGCGGCGCCTGACCGACCGGCGAGGCGGCCGTGGCCGTGACGGTCGGGGGATGGTTTCCGTCGGCATAGGAGACCCGCCGCAGGTTGCCTTCGATGATCTCCAGATAGAAGAGGTCGCCGTTCGGTCCGAACTTGAGGGTCACCGGACTGCGAGCGTTCTGCACGAACAGTTCGACCTTGGTCGGGTCGGGTCGACCATCGGCGCCGGGGAGCATCGCCCACACGCACTGGCGGGAGTAGTCCGTGAAGAAGAGCGCGCCGCGGTATCGGGCCGGGAAGGATGTGCCCGTCGTCGGCGCGAAGGCGAGCCCGGTAGGAGCAGATGACCCCGTGGTGCAACCGTCGCTGGGAACGACCGGATCGGTGTGCTTGTACTGGAAGATCGGCGGCGTGACCGCGCCGGGGCGCGCGTAGAGCGAGTTGCAGATCGGCAGGTTGGCGGACAGGAAACTCGGTTGCTGCGCGCTGCCCTCGTAGCAGGGCCATCCGAAGTTGTGCGGCGCGGAGTCGGTGACGTCGGGGATCAGGTTGATCTCCTCGGTCGAGGCCCACCCCACGTCACCGAGGTAGAGCTCGTTGGTACCAGGACGGAAGGTGAACCGATAGGGATTGCGGAAGCCGTTGGCGAGGATCCGGGCTTTGTTGGCGTCGCCGCTCGACGCGTACGGGTTGCCCGGCCGTCCGAGTCCGGTGTCGGGATCGATGCGGATGATCGAGCCGTCGAGTGACTGCGGATCCGATGGTGTCTCGATGTCCTGGGCGCGCAACGAGCCGCCCTCGTTGACCGGATCACCGCACGGGTTGACCGGCGCGCCGGCCTGGCCACGATCGAGGAAGGTGAAGCTCGCGCCATCGCCGGCTCCGGCATACAGCGCGCCGTCGGGACCCATCGCCAGATCGCCGATGGAATGACTGGGGAACTGATCACAGAAGTCCTCGACCAGCACCTTCTCCGCGGTCATCACGTTCCCGGTCATGGTGAGGCGCGACACGCGCCCCGAAACGACGCACCCGTTGGTGGTCCCGCCGGGCGGGTCGGGGCAGGTGTCGGAATCGGTGTTCGGGGTACCCCACTTCGGCGCGGGTGCGGCGTCGCCGAGCGCGTGGTCATAGGTGTAGCTCACGTACACGTACGGTCGGCCAGTGGAGAACGCCGGGTCGACTGCGAGGCCGAGTAGTCCCCGATCCCAGTAGCTGTTCACCTCGGTGCGCAGGTCGGCAGCGATCGAGCCGGTTGGGTCCGACAGGCTACTGAACACCTTCAGCACGCCGCTCTTCTCCGTGACGAACACCTTCCCATCCGACGCGAAGGCGACGTTGGTGGGCAGCTTGAGTCCGCTGAGGGCGACGGTGTCCTGGAAGCCCGGGGGCACGTCGCCGGCTGATGCGACCCCCGCAACGCCGGGGATCACCGCGGCGACGAGAGCGAGGCCGACGGCCACTGCGATTCGGCTTCTCATGGGTTCACCTCATAGACGGTCACCGCATCGAGCCCGGTTCCGAACGTGACCACCGGGGTGGAACGGCCGACGAGCGCGGTGAGTTCGGGCAGTGCGACGTTGCTGGGAAGTGGGGGGAACGCCAGATAGCGGGCATGGCGCCAACGCCCCTCGCGTTGTACTTCCGAATCGAGGTCGACCTTGTAGAACCAGATGACGTCGCGGGTCGACCGACCCGCCTGGACCAGGTCGAGCCAGATGGCGTCGTCGACGATGACGGTGTCGGTAGTCGACGTGTGGTCCTCGAGCCAGTGTTGCGCGTCGGTCATCGACTGGTCGTGGTTGACGGTCCACAGATCCACCAGTTGCGGACCCCAGGCCGGGACCAGGACGACGACGGCGAGCAGTGCCATGGCCATTCGCCGGTCCACGCGCCGCACGCCGGTGCCTTCGATCATGGAGCCGGCAGCGGCCAGGCACAATGCGCCGGCGGGAAGGAACTGCAGCATGGTCGGGTACGGCAGGTAGCCACCGCGCAGCAGGTAGGCCGCGGGGATCGCCAGCGCCAGCGCCAGCGGTCGAAAGGTCGGGCGCCTCACGGCGACGATCCCGGCCGCGACGAGTCCGCCAAGCGGGACGATCGCGTCGAGGCGCATCCATTGCACGAACAGACCCCACGCCTCGCTCGATCGGTCGAGGATGAACCCGCTGCTCTGACGCGAGTCGAGTTGGTAGCGGATGGCCGCCCACAGGCTCACGTGGTCGGGCGACGGAAGGAGCTCGTTGCGGAGGACCGCCAACAGCGGATAGGTCACCACGACCAGCGACGCACTGCCGAGGGCCAACGCCATCACGAAGCGCCGGTTGCGATGATCGGCCCGGTTCCAGCACTGCCACAGGAAGGCCGGCGCGAGAAGGAGCAGGGTCTCCTTGCTCAATACGGCGATGCCGAACGACAGGCCAGCGATTGACGCGGCGGCGAGGCTTCGTCGAGGCGACAGCGCCCAGAACCAGGCGACGAGCAGCCAGCAGACGGCGACGCTGTCGAGGAAGACCATGCGTTGGAAATGGATGGCCAGCGGCGAGAGCGCGAACAGCAGGACGGCGACCGAGGCCCATCGACGTGACAACTCGAGTCGGCGGGCGATGGCGAACACCAGCGCGCTCGACGCCAGCGTGATCATCAACATGGCGAATCGACCGGAACCGACAGCGTTGGGCGCCTGATCGAACCAGTGGGTGACTCGTTGGATGAGTCCGATCTGGATCCACCCGAGCGGAGGGTGGTCGTACCAGTAGGTGTAGTGGGCCAGCGAGCCCCGCTGCGACGCCCAGGCCTGCGCGACGTAGGTGCCCTCGTCGTCGAAGCGCCCGGGTGCTCCGTAGAGGTTCCACCCGTGGGCCAGTCCAACCAGGGCCAGCAGCCCCGTGACCAGCCGAAGGTCCGATCGATGTTCTCGCGTGCCCGGACTCTCCGAGCGACGAAGGGCCGCGACGCGCTGGGTCAGCGAGCGGGCCACGACGGGGGCCAACGGGGGTTCCGCGA
The DNA here is from genome assembly GCA_038327485.1 of Acidimicrobiales bacterium. GTDB lineage: Bacteria > Actinomycetota > Acidimicrobiia > Acidimicrobiales > Microtrichaceae > JBBQLA01. The sequence goes on along the minus strand of JBBQLA010000005.1, from coordinate 251 downwards.
TCCGGAACTCCGAGAGGGTCACGACGTCATCTCTGATAGCGACCCAACCGGCGCACCGAGCCCGCCGCGTGAGGTGCCCGGCAGGACTGCGTCGTCGGTCAGGTCGATGATTCTCGAACGATGAGCGCCAGTGTGCGAGGTCTTCTCCCACCCGCGGCGGCCCCGAAGCTAGCGGATGGTCGCCCGTCCCGCCGCCCAGGTGAGCAGGAGGTTGTACGGCACGAAGCCGACGATCACGGCCAGGTAGCGAC
>JBBQLA010000004.1:0-18199 GCA_038327485.1 Acidimicrobiales bacterium | reverse complement strand
CTTTGGCTTTCACCTTCGTCCTGGCCTTCTTGGGAGGAGGGGGTGGCGGACGGGTGATCACGCGACATCCGAGGGCGGTGGTCGCAGCGCCGACGCCCTGGTTGATGGCGAAGGCGCAGATCTGCGCCGACCGGCCTGATGCCCACACCGCCGCGGCCCACCCGTGGTCGGCGCCGTAGGCCGGCAGCCAGAAGGCCAGCTCGGGGCGAGGCCGGTTCGCCGTGACCGCTGTGGCGAACTGGCCGTTCACGTACACGTGCACCGCTATCGCGTCCCTCAACACATCCGGGTCGGCGGCCCACCCGACGACGATGGCCGCGGCGTCGCCCCAGGCCACGGCGATCTCGTTCGATCCGATCGCATTGCCCCCGACCGGACCGGGCCCGCCGATGGCGAACTTCGTCGACAGCAGGTCACGACTCGACGGCGCGCCGTTGTTGATCGCCGTCCGGAGCTGCGTGCCGGTCAAGGTGTACGAGCCGCCCGACGCACCCTGCACCGCGACCGTGGCGCGATCGACCCGACCCGAGGCGCCAGTTCCGCCCGCCACCGAGATGCCGGTGATCGAGCCGACGTTGGGCCGCCCGGCTGCGGTCAGCCACGACGCCAGTTCGTCGCCGCTGTAGTTCTCGGTCCAGGCGAAGTTCGAGTTGCCGGCCGCCTGGTCGTAGGGGTCGGGGTTGGCCTGGAGATACGGCAGGTTGGCCACGAACACGTATGAGCTGGCCTCGGTGAACCCGCCGTTCGACGACGAGTAGAAGGCTTGGATGGCGACGCCCCCAGAAGTGACCACCTGGTCGTTGGTGTCGGCGACGGCTTGGGTCCACGACGCGCCGTACGCGGCGCTGGCCTTGTCCGCGCCCACATAGGCCTGGTCGCTGGTGCTGGCGTACAGGTCGAAGCGCGACGCCGACTGCGGGTGGGCCAGCCGGTATGCCGCATAGGAACGCCCGGCGATGGCTTGGGCCCGCAGCGATTCGGTCGGCCAGCTCGAGGGCACCTCGCCGAGCCCGTCGAGGTACTGCTGCATCGGAAGTTGGTCGAGGACGACCTCGAGCGTGCCGGCGGTCAGTGACCGCAGGACGATCCGACCATGGCGGTACTGGTGGCCGAAGGACGACGCGGCCACTGCTTCGCCGTCGTTCCAGCTGATGGCCGCGGTGCCGCCCGGCCCCACGATGTCCGCAGCGCCGCCGCCCGCCAACGAGGCGGTGATCGTGCCGTTCGCCGAGGCCGTGAAGGTCGCAGCCTGGCCGCCGCCGGTCACCAGCGATGTCGATCCGTCGGGCCCGATGTTGAGAACCGGCCCACTCAGCGTCAACGACGACGTGTCACCCAACTTCACTCGAACTGCCGGCTGGCCGATCGTCTGGATCGGCGCGCCTGGGTAGTAGAAGCCCAGGATCTGAGCGGCGCTCTGGCCGGCGTCGGCGCGGCCTCGGGCTCCGTATTGACTCATGCCCACACCGTGTCCGTATCCACCGCCGGTGAAGGCGAACGCCACGGTTGCCTGAGCGGCCACCGGCGACGCCTCCAACATCGACGAACACAGCGCCAGTGCGCCCACGACGGCGAGCGCTGACAGGCGGAGGCGGGGGCGCGGACGAGCGGGAACAACGCGATTCGGCATATGTGTCTCCATCGGTCGTTCAGGGACAATGGTTGATCACTGCGGCCAGAACAGACCGAGAACCAGTGCATCGGCGCGGTGAACACCGTTAACGTCTCCCCATGGCATCACTGACGAAGAACCTGTTCTGGGGCCAAGGCGACCGCGATCACCAGCTCAGCGTGACGAGCGGTCACTGGCCGACCGACATGGAGGGCGCGGTGTTCATCGTCGGACCCGACAAGCGTCGTCCCGGGGGCCACTGGTTCTCCGAACAGGGTCTGCTGTGCAAGATCCACCTCCAGGCCGACCGGTCCGGTCGGGTCCTGGTGCAGCACCGCCGCATCCGCACCCCGCTCGATCGAGTGCGGCGAGTCGTGCCGTGGATGTTCAAGATGCTCCACTTCATGGAGATCTCTCCGTTCGGCATGTCGAACCTGGCCAACACCAATGTGGCCAGCGTCGACGGTCGGCTGTTCATCGGCTACGACGCCGGCCGTCCGATCGAGGTCGATCCCGAGTCGATGAAGTACGTGACCGCAGTGGGCGCCAACGACGAGTGGCATCAGTCCATCCCCGGCATCCTCGAGCCGGGCATCCAGGTCGCCGCGCATCCCGCCATCGACCTGGCCGACCCCGCAACTGCGACAGGAGCAGACGACCCCGACCGCATCTGGTTCGTGAACTACACCCCGATGCCCGTCGGCCGCGAGGTCTTCCTCGCGGCGTGGGACCTCGATGGGCCGGTGAAGCGGTGGCGCATCGAGGGCATGGGTGAGTTCGACTCTCTCCACGACATCAAGGTGACCGAGGTCTATCTCGTCTTCACCGACCTCCCGTTCGTGACCGAGCCGCAGGTGTTCGCCGGCAAGCCGCCGACGCATCCCAACAAGGACACGACCACCATGTGGATCGTGTCGAAGGCCGAGGTCGCAGCCACCCCCGTCGGCGGCACCATCACCTGCCGTGAGATCACCATCCCGCTCGCCACCGGCCACCTGTCGGTCGATCGGGACAACCCCGGCGGTCGTATCCGGGTGTTCCTGGAGCACATCGCCATCCAGGACCTCATGATCATGTTGCACCGCGACGAGTACTCCCACTTCACCGGCGAGCTCATCGATCCCAACTACGAGGGACTCGTCACCATCGCGGTTCAGCCTGGCGCACTCGGCCGCTACGAGATCGACGCCGAAGCCGGCACCGTGCTCAGCGCCGAGGTGGCCTGGGACGATCGCTTCTGGGGTGGGGTGCTGTGCGCCAAGGATGACTCCTCACCGAAGGCCCGTAACCGTCAGGGCCAGCTGTGGTACTCGGGTCTCGGCTTCGACCCCGAGCTGGTGCCGGAGACGTGGTGGAAGAACTACGCCGATGCCGACCTGAACCACATCGTCGATCCCCACGAGCTGCCCGACCATCCGATCGCGGCATCGTTGGCACGTTTCGATCGCGAGTCGATGAAGGTCGCCGAGATCTTCACCTTCGAGCACGGCGCGTTCGCCCATCCTCCGACGTTCGTGCCCCGTCGCGGCGCCACCGAACCCGACGACGGCTACATCGTGGCGGTCATCCATCAGGACGGCGCCAAAGCCGTCTGGGTCTTCGACGGCATGCACATCGAGGCCGGTCCGTTGGCTCGGGCCACCGCCGGCGACTTCAACCCGCCGCTCTTGCTGCACTCGACGTGGGCGCCCACCCGCGTCGGCCCGCGTCGCAGCACGTACCGGATCGGCGTGGGCCGCGACATACGCGGCGCCCTCGCCAACATCGGGCCGGTCATGTGGCGTTTGATGAAGATGGGCAAGGCCATGAAGGAACAGGGCCTGGCCTGAGCGAGACGGTCAGAGGTCGTCGGAGGGACGGGGTGCCAGCGACCCCTCGGCACCCAGCGCGTCGACGTTGGCGACAGCTCGGCTCAGCGACTCCTCCGAAGCCCCCCACGCCGCCAGCAAGTCGAGACTCAGCTGCTTGGCCATGCGGTCGCCGTCGAACATCTCCGAATCGAACACGTCGAGCCGGCTGACCTGCATCACGCCGTTGATCGCTGCGGCCCACGTGATCACCCGCGACATGGTCTCGCCGTCCCGGAGCTCACCGTGGGCCACCGCATCGTCGATGCCCGACCGGAGCTGATCGAGCAGCCGCATGGCCGTCGGGAACACCCGCATGCCTTCCTCGACGGGCACGACTTGACGCCACTCCCCCATCAGCATCTGGAGCAACCGAAGTTCCTGGGGAAGTGTGTCGGCGGTGGCGCAGATGAACCGGCTGAACAGCACCAGGCGCGTGATCGACAGTTCTCCCTCGTCGAGCGTCGCCCACGGACGGGCGCTGCGATCTCGGATCAACGCGTAGCTGAGCCCGATGCGGTCGATGGCCTCGCGCTGGACCTCGGCGACCAACGCACCCTTCGACGGGAAGTACCGGTAGACCGCGCCGATCGCGGAGTCGCACTGCTCGGCCAGGCGCTGCATGGTCAAGGCGTCGAACCCCTCGGTGGTCACGATCTCGAGGGCGGTCGTCAAGAACACCCGCGTTCGTTCGAGTCGGTTCTTGGCCCTGATTCCAGTCACCCCTCCAGTCTGGCGCGCCGCCGTGCTAGCAATCGCTATGGCTCAGCGACCTCTGCCAGAACGGGCACGCATCGTGGTGATCGGAGGCGGCGTCGGGGGTGGTTCGATCGCCTTCCACTTGGCCGAGATGGGCGAGACCGACGTGGTCGTCCTCGAGCGCCACGAACTCACTTCGGGATCCACGTTCCACTCCGCTGGGCTGGTCGGCCAGCTCCGCAGTTCGCTGCCACTCACCAGAATGATGATGCACTCGGTCGACACGTACCGACGCCTCGAAGCCCGCGCCGCCGAGCTGGGCACTGCCCCCGGGTGGGCCGAGATCGGGTCGATGCGCATCGCCAGTTCCGATGAGCGAATGGAGGAACTCCGCCGCCAGCACGGGTGGGCCACCACCTTCGGCCTCCCGATGGAACTGCTGTCGCCCCAGGAGTGCCTCGAACGGTTTCCGTTGATGACGCTCGACGGAGTCCGCGGCGGCATCTTTCTGCCCACCGACGGCCACCTCGATCCGTCGTCGCTGACCAACTCGTTCTTCGCCGCAGCCAAGGCCGACGGCGTGGCGGTGCACACCCACACCCGCGTCACGGGGTTCGGGGTCACCGAGTCGCGGGCGGGTCGTCGGGTCCATCGGGTCGACACCGATCGCGGGTCGATCCAGTGCGATGTCGTGATCGCGGCGTGCGGGATGTACACCACGCAGGTCGCCGCGATGGTCGGCGTGAACGTGCCGATCGTGCCGATGGCGCATCAGTACCTGATCACCAAACCCATCGAAGGCGTCACCGCTGATCTGCCGTCCATGCGCGACCCCGACAACTTGGTGTACTTCCGCAACCAGGGCGGCGGACTCGTCGCCGGCGGCTACGAGCGTGACCCCCAACCGTGGTCGCTGCACGGTGTGCCCGCCGACTTCAACTATCGCCTCCTCGACGAGGACTGGGACCGCTTCGCGCCGTTGATGGAAGCGGCGATCGGACGCGTTCCGGTGATCGAGTCGGCACAGATCATCCAATTGCTCAACGGGCCCGAGGGCTTCACCCCCGACAACGAGTTCGTCCTGGGGCCGAGCGAGGTCGAGGGGTTCTTCGTGGCCGCCGGGTTCTGCGCGCACGGCATCGCCGGTGCCGGCGGCGTCGGTCGGGTGATGGCCGAGTGGGTGCTCGACGGCACCCCCAGTCTCGACTGCTGGAAGATGGACATCCGCCGCTTCGGTGGCGCGTACCGCAGCCGCGACTTCGCGCTCGCCCGAACGGTCGAGGTGTACTCCACCTACTACGACATCCACTATCCGAACGAGGAACGTCACGCTGGGCGACCGCTACGCCGCAGCGCCGCCTACCCCGCGCTGGTCGAGCTCGGCTGCGAGTTCGGCGAGAAGTCCATGTGGGAACGACCGAACTGGTTTCCCGCCAACGCGTTGGGCGACCGGGCCGACGAGTACGAGTCACACCGTCCCAGCGGTTGGGCGGGCCATCACTGGCATCCGGCCATCGCGGCGGAATCGATCGCCTGTCGAAGCACCGCGGCGCTGTTCGACGAATCGAGTTTCGCCAAGATCGAGATCGTCGGCCCGAGCGCGCTGGCGCTCCTGCAGCGACTGTGCGACAACGACCTCGACGTGGCGGTCGGGTCGATCGTCTACACACAGATGTTGAACGAGCGGGGCGGGATCGAGTGCGACTTCACCGTCACCCGGCTGGCCGACGAGCGGTTCCGCATCGTGACCGGAACGGCGTTCGCCCAGCATGATCTCGGTTGGATCCGCCGCCAGGCGGCCAACGTCGCCGAGGGCGACGAGGCAACGGTCACCGACGTGACCGCGGCGTGGACCTGTTTGGGATTGTGGGGACCCAACGCCGCGGCCATCCTGCAGACCCTCACCGCCACTCCCCTCGATCAGACCTCATTCCCGTATCTCACCGCGCAAGATCTGTCGGTCGGCCCGATCCCGACGACTGCGCTGCGGGTCACCTTCGTCGGCGAGTCGGGGTGGGAGCTGTACTGCCCTACCGAGTTCGGGGCGACATTGTGGGACCTGATCTGGCGGGCCGGCGCGGAGCACGGGCTCGTGGCGGCGGGGTACCGGGCCATCGACTCGCTGCGACTGGAGAAGGGCTACCGGGTGTGGGGCTCCGACATCACGCCCGACGACACGCCGTACGAGGCCGGCCTGGGCTTCTGCGTGAAACTCGAGGCCGGCGGGGCACCGACTGGATTCATCGGGCGCGACGCCCTGATTTCGCAGCGCGAGTCGGGCGGCCCGACCCGCAAGCTGGTGTGTCTGTTGCTCGACGATCCGCTGGCGGTAGCGCTCGGTTCCGAGCCGGTCAGGCGCCTCGATGGTGCGGTGCTGGGGCGGGTCACCTCGGGCGGCCAGGGCCACGCCACCCGCACCTCGATCGCCTACGCGTCGGTGCCGACCGACCTGGCGTCGCTCGACACTCGCCTCGAGGTCGAGCTGTTCGGGAGGTGGGTCGGCGCCACCGTCTCGAAGCCACCGTGGGACCCGACCGGCGGGCGCGTCCGTGCCTGAGAAGATCGATGCCCTCCTCGATCGGATCCCTCGCTTCGCCGGGCCACGCTCGGTCACGCTGCTCACGGGCGGACTCACCAACACCAACTACCGAGTCGGCACCGTCGGCCACGACTACGTGGTGCGGGTGTCGACACCCGATTCGACGCTGCTGGCCATCGACCGCGACAACGAGGATCACAACGCCCGCTCCGCCGCGCGGACCGGCATCGCGCCTGCGGTGTTCGATCGGCTCGTCGACCCACCCACCCTCGTCGTCGGGTTCGTACCGTCCGAGACGCTGACGTCGCACAGCGTGCGGCGGGGTGACCGTCTCGGCCGGATTGCCGCCGCGCTGCGCACCCTGCACGACGGTGCGCCGTTCCTGAACCGCTTCGACATGTTCGACATCGGCCGCCGGTACCTGTCCATCTGCAACGACCTGGGCTTGACCCTGCCCGTCCGCTACCTGGACCACCACCGCACATTGCAGCGGATCGGTGAAGCCCTGGGCGCGCACCCCGAGACCCTGGTGCCGTGTCACAACGATCTGCTGGCCGAGAACCTGCTCGATGACGGCGAGCAGATCTGGATCATCGACTTCGAGTATTCCGGCAACAACGAGCCCAGTTTCGAGTTGGGCAACCTGGCCGCGGAGTCACAGCTCGACACCGCGCAGCTTCACGAGCTGTGCGGTCACTACTGGGGTCACCCGTCAGCGCACCGGACGGCTCGAGCCGAGCTGTGGGGCTTGGTTGCCCGCTACGGATGGGTCCTGTGGGCGGTGATCTCGTCCAAGATCAACCCGCTCGACTTCGATTTCTGGGCGTGGGGCATGGAGAAGTACGACGCCTTCGAAGCCGCGATCGCCGACCCCCGCTTCGACCGGCTGCTCGCGGAGGCAGGTGGCGTCGACTCCGATCGGTAGCGTGGCGCCCTCATGGATGGACTCTCGGTACCTCAGGGCGACTTCGACCTCGCCCGATATCCAGTTCGCAAAGGCGAGACGTTGCGGGCGTGGGACGCGGCCGACGAGTACCTGTTGGCCCATCTGGCCGAGACCGACGCGGATCTGACCGGCACCGTGGTCATCGCCAACGACGAGTTCGGCGCGCTGAGCACTGCCTTGTCGGAGCACCAACCGGTGTTGTGGTCCGACTCCTATCTCAGCCATCTCGGCGTGGCGGCCAATCTCCGCCGCAACCGCCTCGATGAGGGCGCGGTGACCGCGTTGTCGAGCCTGGGCGAACTGCCCGACCCGATCGACGTGCTGATCCTCAAGGTGCCGAAGAGTCTGGCGCTGCTCGAAGACCAGCTGCGTCGAGTGGTCCCCCACCTGCACGACGGGTCGACGGTGATCGCGGCCGGCATGGTCAAGTACATCCACAACTCCACGCTCGAGTTGTTCAGCCGGGTCGTCGGCCCGACCACCACGTCGTTGGCGTTGAAGAAGGCCCGACTCATCTTCTGTGAGATCGGCGTCGAGCCCGAGCCAGCCCCCGACGACAGCGACACCGACGACAGCGACAGCGACACCGACGCCGACGACAACACCGAGGCCCCCGTGGCATGGCCCCGCACCTGGGATCTGGCTGCGGGCATCACGGTGACCAACCACGCCGCGGTGTTCTCACCGGAGCGCCTCGACATCGGCACCCGCTTTCTGCTCGACAACCTGCCCAAGGGCACGGCTCGGGGCAACGTGATCGACCTCGGGTGCGGCAACGGCGTGATCGGGCTGATCGCGGCACTCGCCGACGCCGACACCCACGTCACCTTCATCGACGAGTCGTACATGGCGGTGGCGTCGGCCGAGGCGACCTTCCGGGCCAACCTCGGACCGGAGCGCGAAGCCCGCTTCGTGGTGGGCGACGGCATCGACCAGCTGTCCGACGGGCCGCCCATCGAGGCCGGCACCGTCGACGTGATCATCAACAACCCGCCGTTCCACGTGAACCACGCGGTCGGCGACGCCGTGGCGTGGCAGATGTTCGTCGAGTCGCACGCCGCGCTGGTGCCCGGTGGCGAGCTGTGGGTGGTCGGCAACCGGCATCTGGCGTATCACGCCAAGCTCACCCGCATCTTCGGCAACTGCAAAGTGGCCGCCAGCAACGCCAAGTTCGTGTTGTTCCGGGCGACCAAGACCGACACGCCCGGGGCCCCGGCAACCGAGTCCGAGTCCGAGGACTTCGACTGAGCGCGTTCGACTGAGCGCCGATCAGATGGGGTGGCCCCGCAGCGATGGGTACTGCCGCACCTTGATGGAGCTGTCGTCGAACTCGGTCACAGCGGTGGCGGGGTCGAAGACGTCGGGCTGACCCGTGGTCCACTTGCCCGGCAGTACCCGCGCCCCGTTGTTGGTCCACCGGTACTCGCCGGGGCCCTTGCGCCCGAGCTCGTCGAGGCCGACGGCGGTCGGGTCCCACCACACCTCGCCCTGATCGTCGACGCCGCTGTAGTCGTCGCCTGGGAACAGGCCCCGATGACCGAAGCTGATCTGGCCCAGCAGCGGACTGCCAACGAGGGTCGGCGCCGAGAACAGCGAGTTGCGGAAGTGCTCGACGGTCACATTCGGGCCCATCAGCTCGAGGGTGATGAACAGCAACTGCATCGGCCCGAGGCTCAACGATCCGGCGGCGCCGGGAATCGGCGCCGGTTCGCCGAACCACCAGGTCCACAGGTCGGACGCCTCGACCCGCCCGCTCGCCGGATGCACGAACAGGTTGGCCGGCCCGAAGGCGTGCGCCCACTGCTGCTGGTCGAAGGTGCGGGGCAGCAGGTTGATGTCGATCAGCGCCGTGCCGGTCACGATCCACTCGGGGAAGTACTGCTGCTCGGTGGCGATGCGGGTGAACGTGGCCGGCGCGATCGGGTCGCCGGTGTAGACCACGGTGGTCACGCCCGCCGCCTTCAATTTGGTGATGAGATCCCGGCCGGTCGTGGCCAGCTGGGTCGGGTCGGTGAACGACGCGTCCGCCGCGTAGGTGAAGCCCCACTTCTTCCGATCCGCGGCCAGCGCGTCGGTGATCTCGCTGGAGCTCCCGTCGAGCGAGATGTGGAGCGACCCGAACACCCGCTGCTGGGTGTGCATGGCCGGATCGCCGGCGTAGATGGCCGGGCGGCCCATGAGCCGCTTGCCGATGTACTCGTTGACCATCAGCCCACCCTGCTGCGGGTTCTTCTGCAGGTCCCACACGTAGGGGGCGTGTCGCTCGTACCAGGCCGAGCTCTGGCCGGGCGTGCAGTTCCAGCACATGATCTTGCGGGCCGCGAGCGTGTCGGCGAAGGCGTTGGTGAGCAGCGGCCCGCCCACCACCATGAACGGGGTGATGTCGCGGGCGATGGTCTCGGCGTCGGCGACCGCGGCGACCGGGTCCGACGATCCGCCCGTGCCCTGGAACGCCTGGATCTCGACGGTGCGTCCGGAGGTCTGGAAGTAGTGCGACAGGATCTCGGCGTAACCCTTCGACGCCTTGAGGGCCGCCGCCGGATCGGTTGCGCCCGCCGCGGCGGCGGAGATCAGCCCCGTCAGGCCATCGCCCGAGGCGGCCTGGTAGATGACCACTTTGATCGAATCGCCGGTGACGCCCGGCCCGGTCGCTCCGCCGTTGTCGCCATCGAATCGGGCGAAGCACTCGAACTGATTGGCGACGGGCAACGAGATCTTGCCGATGGTCTCGTCGCACCCCTCGCCCCAGTCGTACTTGGCGGTGGTGCCGGCGGCTACGGCTCGCGACCATGACATCACCCCGTCGGGGACGGCCATGGTGGCGAGGCTCTTCGATGCGCCGATCGTCGTGGTCGGTGCGGTGGTGGCGACCGACAGCGGGGTGGCGGTCACGTACCAGAGGATTGCCGCAACCACGAACACGGCCAGAAAGATGACGCCGCGCCAGCGGGTCACCGCTGCCAGTCCCCCCGGTCCTGCCACCAGCGTGACGCTAGGTGCGATCGAGGAGGTGTGATCGATGACGCGACGAGGGCGCCGCCCCAAGACGACGCCCTCGATCGATCTGGTGTCTCGACATCGCCGCTGTTTCCGGCGGGACCAACTCCGGGGACGGTGTCGAGGGTGGCTGGTGTGGATTCACCAGGTGGTCCAGATGGCCTGCCTAGCGGCCAACCACCTCCAGAGTCCCAATCGTTCTGTCATTCACGTGTGGACCACCTCCTCTCGCTGGTGGATTCACTCAATCACCGATATCGGGCCATGAAAAGCCCTTTTCTGAGATGTAACACTGGGGAAATGACCGACCTGTCAGGCCGCCACGTGTGCATCACTGGGGGATCGGAGGGGATCGGCCTGGCGGTGGCCCGTGGTGCGCTGGCCCGGGGAGCCAAGGTGTCGCTGGTGGCCCGTCGCCTCGAACGGCTCGAGGAGGTCCAAGCCGAGCTGAGCACCGCAGGGCACGCGGTTGCCGTGGCGGCCGCTGACGTGTCCGACGACGAAGCGACACGCAAGGCGATCGACCAGCTGGTGGCGATCCACGGGCCCGTCGACGTGCTGGTCACCGTGGCGGGATACGCCGCACCGGGGTACTTCGCCGAACTGACCACCGACGAGTTCCGCCGGGAGATGGACGTCAACTACTTCGGAACGTTGCACGCCATACGCGCGGTGGTGGGATCGATGACCGAGCGGGGCACCGGGCACCTGGTGTTGGTCTCGTCGACCGCGGGACTCATCGGCGTGTTCGGCTTCTCGGCCTACTCGCCCACCAAGTTCGCCGTTCGCGGCTTGGGCGAGAGCCTGCGCGCCGAGCTCAAGCCCGCCGGAATCACGGTGAGCATCGTGTATCCGCCCGACACCGAGACACCCGGCTTCGCCCGCGAGAACCTGACCAAGCCGGCCGAGACGGCGAAGATCTCCGGCACGATCGCACCGAAGTCGGCCGAGCACGTCGCCGAGGCCATCCTCTCGGGCATCGAACGCGACCGGCTGATCATCACTGCCGACGCCATGACCGCAGGGTTGGCCCGCGGCGCCGGGATCGCCGGACCGCTGGTGCGGACGCTCATGGATCGCGACGTGCGCTCGGTGCAGTCGCGGTCATCCGACAACAAGTCGTCACGAGATGACGGCTCCGAACTGGCAGGATGAGTCCGATGCCAGGCCGACAACAAACGCAGTGGTCACCCATACACAGTCCTGGTCGAAGCTCGGGGCCGAATTGGCCGTGGCGGTACTGGAGTCGTCGGCGCCGTCAGCGCTTCGCCCGAACCGTGGCCATCGGGTTCAGTTTGCTGGTGTTGCTGATCGTGGTGGCGACGCAGTGCGGTTCGGACGGTTCGCCGACGGCGACCACCTCGACGACGACCACCGCCAAGCGCGCCACGACCACCATCAAGCCGGTGGTCGTCACGGCCGGCGTGCTGGCCAAGAAACTCCCGAGTGCCACTTACGCCCTGCCGGCGACCATCGCGGCCAACCGAATCATCGTCGTCGGCGGCCTCAACCCGACCAAGCAGTCGACGCTCAAGGTGTGGTCCATCGACCCCACGACCGGCGACACCCAGAACATCGCCAAGCTCGACGTGGCCCGTCACGAGTCGGCGCTCGGGGTGCTCGGCACCAACGTGTTCAGCTTCGGCGGCACGACCAAGACCGGGGTGATCGACACGATCGATTCGGTGACCGTCGGACCCAACAGCGTGGCGCCGGTGGGCAAGCTGCCCGGGGCACGCTCCGAGGCAGTCGGTGTCACCGATTCGGCCGGGCCGACCTTGTACATCGTCGGCGGGTGGAACGGCAAGGATCCGACCAACGACGTGATCTCGACCGTCGACGGCGTCACGTTCCAGACGCGGGCGCAGTTGAAGGAACCGGTCCGGTCGCCCGCGGTGACCCTGCAGGGCAACTCGTTGTGGGTGTTCGGTGGCCAGTGGAACGACGTGCCCTCCGCGTCGATCCAGCGGATCGACCTCAGCACCGGGACCTCGGAGGTCGTGGCGAAGCTCCCGGCGGCGTTGACCAACGCCATGGCCTTCACCATCGGCGACACCGTGTATCTCGCCGGCGGCAGGCAGGGACAGACCCGCAGCAACGAGGTGCGACGCTTCGATCCCACCACGTTCACCCTCACTCCCGTCACCACCCTGCCGGCCGGATTGTCCGACGCGGGGGTCGCCGTGCTCGGGTCCACCGCCTACCTCGTGGGCGGATTGAACCCCAACCCGTCCAACCTGGTGGTCACCATCGCAGTGACGTAGCAGTCACGTAGCAGTGAGGTAGCGGTGCGACGAGAACCAGACCACAAGTGATCGAAACGCGGGTAGTTTTGCCCGCAATGACGACTGAATCGGAAGCCATCCCCCGTCGCCCGGGTCGCCCCCGTGAACCTCGTATCGACGTCGCCGTCATGGAAGCCACCAGGACACTGCTGGCCGAGGTGGGATACCAGCGGCTGACGTACGACGCAGTGGCGCAACGGGCCGGCGTGCACCGGCCGGCGGTCTACCGGCGTTGGCCCTCGAAGCCGTACCTGGTCAATGACGCCTGCATGCCCACCATCGTCGAGGCGATGGAATTTTCCGACACCGGCAGCTTCGAGCACGACATTCGCTCGGTCGTGACCAGCATGGTCAAGTTCTATTCGCTGCCCCACGTCACCGCCGGCCTCGCCGGGATGCTGGGAGAAGTTGCCGCCGACAAGGACTTGCTGGCCGTGATGCTGCCGAGGTTCGAAACCGATGTCCGCAGCCGGTTCATGAAGGTGATCGACGCCGCTGCTGCCCGCGGTGAGATCGGAGCGGTCGACGGACCCCTCGTGCTCGCTGTCATCACCAGCACCGTGTTCGTTCGCCTGGCGACACTTGGCATCGACGAGGGCAACGACGACCTCATCGACGGTCTCATCGGCTTGATCGTCCGCGCCTGCCGTCCGTAGCCCACGCTCCTGCCGATGAGCGCTGGCCGATGAGCGCTGATGCTCGAACCCCCCGCCCCCTCGATGGGCTCGTCGTCGCCGACCTGTCGCGGGTGGTGGCCGGTCCGTTGGTCGGCATGATCCTGGGCGACCTCGGTGCCACGGTCGTCAAGGTCGAGCGGCCACCGCACGGCGACGACCCACGGGGGTGGGGACCGCCGTGGCTCGAGCACCGTGACGGCCGGGAGAGCACCTATGCCATGGCGGTCAACCGCAACAAGCGGTCGATGGCGCTCGACTACAGCGACCCAGCCGACCTGGAGCTGGCCCGTCGGCTGATCGCCCGAGCCGACATCGTCGTCGAGAACTTCGTCGATGGTGCGCTCGAGCGACTCGGTCTGTCCTACGAACAGTCGCGGGCCGGCCATCCTGGCTTGCTGTGGTGCACCATCGACGGATTCGGTGCCACGCCCGCCGCGAAACTGCTGCCCGGCTACGACTTGTTGGCCCAGGCGGCGTCGGGGTTGATGGACATCACCGGCGAGGCCGATGGGCGTCCGACCAAGGTCGGCGTGGCCGTCGTCGACGAGTTCGCGGCGTTGTACGCCACCATCGGTGTGTTGGCCGCCCTCGAGCACCGCCGACGAACCGGCGAGGGACAACGCATCTCGGTGTCGCTGTTCGACGCGGCGCTGGCCTCGCTGCTCAACCAGGGCTCCGGCCACCTGATCGCCGGTGACCAGCCCCATCGCGCCGGCAACGACCATCCCTCGATCACTCCGTATTCGACGTACGCGGCGGCGGATGCAGAGCTGGTCATCGCGTGTGCCAATGACACCCAGTTCGAACGACTGTGCGGCGCGCTCGGCCTCGATCTGCACACCGATGAGCGGTTCACCACCAACGCAGCCCGGGTGATCCACCGTCGCGACCTCGACCGGTTGGTCACCGACGCGCTGGCGTCCGCGACGGCGGATGAGTGGGTGAAGCGGATCAGCGATGCGGGGGTGCCGTCGGGCAAGGTGAACACCGTCGCCGAGGCCTACGAGTTCGCCGCCCGGCTCGGACTCGACGCCGTCACCACGACGACCCGCAGCGACGGAACCCGCATCGACACCGCTCGTTCACCGTTGCGTTTCGATCGCACTCCGGTGGGTCCGGCCAGCGCACCGCCGGCCTTCGCCCAGGACGATGCCGAGCTGCGGGCCTGGCTGTCGGCCGACGACTGATCAAGCCGCCGGCGGCACCATCCGGTGGAGGATCGCCACCAACTCGGTGAGCATGGTGTGGTCGAGTTCGGAGAATTGCTCGGGCGGCTCGAACAGCCGGTCGTGGATGGCTGCACGAGCGGCGATCCCGGCCGGTGTGAGCGCCACGATCTTCACCCGGCGGTCCTTGGTGCCCACCTGTCGTTCGACGTAGCCCCGCTCCTCGAGGCGGTCGACGAGCCATGTCACGTTCGAGGCGTCGCAGTTCCAGATCTCCGCCAGCCCGCCCATCGGCAGGGGATGACCCTCACCCAACGACATCAGCGACTTCATGTCGCCGGGCGTCAGCGACATCTCCGATGCCACCTCCATGACCCGATGGCTGTTGGCCCGGATGAACTCGAACATCAGCTTCCAGGCCTCGCGTGCGAGCTGCTGCTCGACCGTTTCGGAAGTGGCGCCCATCGAGGCGATTCTACGGGTGGGTGCGGCTACCGCCATGGCTCACCACGCCGCTACCGTCGGTCTCGATGACCGACTTCGCGTTCACTGAGCTCCTTCCCATCGGCCCCGACGAGACGCCCTACCGGCTGCTCACCACCGATGGGGTGTCGACCTTCGAGGCCAACGGCCACCGGTTCCTGCAGGTCGAGCCGGAAGCGCTCACGCTGCTCACCGCCACCGCCATGCGCGACATCGCCCATCTGCTTCGCCCAGCGCATCTCCAACAGCTGGCCAACATCCTGGGCGATCCCGAAGCGTCGGCCAACGATCGATTCGTGGCGACCGAACTGCTGCAGAACGCCAACATCGCCGCGGGAGGCGTGCTGCCGGGGTGCCAGGACACCGGCACCGCGCTGGTGAAGGGAAAGAAGGGCCAGTACGTCATCACCACGGGCGGCAACGATGAGCGGGCCATCGCCCGCGGCATCTTCGACACGTACCAGACCTCGAACCTTCGGTATTCGCAGATGGCCCCGTTGAACATGTGGGACGAGGTCAACACCAAGTCGAACCTGCCGGCGGAGATCAAGATCTCGGCGATCGACGGCGACGCCTACAAGTTCATGTTCATGGCCAAGGGTGGCGGGTCGGCCAACAAGAGCTACCTGTTCCAGGAGACCAAGGCGCTGCTGAATCCGGCGTCGCTCATGAAGTTCCTGGGCGAGAAGCTGCGCTCGCTCGGCACGGCAGCCTGTCCGCCGTATCACCTGGCCGTGGTCGTCGGCGGCACCTCCGCGGAGTTTGCTGTGGAGACCGCCAAGCTGGCGTCGACCAAGTACCTCGACTCGCTGCCGACCGAGGGTTCGATCCTGGGCAACGGGTTCCGCGACATCGAGCTCGAGGCCGAGGTGTTGAAGCTCACCCAGTCGTTCGGCATCGGTGCCCAGTTCGGCGGCAAGTATTTCTGCCATGACGTCCGGGTGATCCGCCTCCCCCGCCATGGCGCCAGCTGTCCGGTGGCCATCGCCGTGTCCTGCTCGGCCGATCGTCAAGCGCTGGCCAAGATCACCGCGGAGGGTGTGTTCCTCGAGCAGCTCGAGCACGATCCGGCCAAGTACCTGCCGGAGACCACCGACGCGCATCTCGGCGGCGACGTGGTTCGCATCGACCTCAATCAGCCGATGGACGCGGTGCGCGCCGAGCTGTCGAAGTATCCGGTGACCACCCGGCTCTCGCTCAGCGGCACGCTGGTGGTGGCCCGCGACATCGCTCACGCCAAGATCAAGGAACGCCTCGATGCCGGCGAGCCCATGCCGCAGTACCTGCGCGATCACGCGGTGTACTACGCCGGGCCAGCCAAGACCCCCGCGGGGTATGCGTCGGGGTCGTTCGGTCCGACCACCGCGGGTCGTATGGATTCCTACGTCGATCAGTTCCAGGCGGCCGGTGCCAGCATGGTCATGTTGGCCAAGGGCAACCGCAGCCAGGTGGTGACCGACGCGTGCCTGGCCCACGGCGGCTTCTATCTCGGGTCGATCGGCGGGCCGGCCGCCAAGTTGGCCAAGGACTGCATCACCACCGTCGAGGTCATCGACTACGAGGAGCTGGGCATGGAAGCCGTGTGGAAGATCGAGGTCGTCGACTTCCCGGCCTTCGTGGTGGTCGATGACAAGGGCCACGACTTCTTCACCGAGGTCGCCCGCCCCGTCGAGGTCACCATCCACCACTGACCCACCCCCACCCCGCGCGGGCCGTTTCAACCCAGGGTTCGGCGGCGCCGTTCCTCGGGTGGTTCGTGACCAAATCGGGCGCGATCGCGCCACAGAACGGTCAGAGGAAGGCCGCACTCGCCCAGGCCACGGTGAGCACGTTCGGGTCCTCAAGCGGACCTGGCGGCGGTTCGAACGGCCGCTCGTGGTCACAAACGATCCGATTCGCGTCGGTGCCGGACGATCTCGGCTGACACGCCCGCCGCCGCAAAGCTCGATCTACTGACTCGAGGGCACTGGATGGCACCGGTCGGGACCCTTTCCAGCGGAGTTCGAATCCCACCCCGGGCACCAAATTCCGCCAGGCGTCACCTCAGCGCCGATGTTCAGTGCCGATGCTCAGCGAGAGCGTCGGCGATGCGGCCGGCGAGTGGATGGTCGTCGAGTTCGTCCACGCCGGTGTGCAATGGCAATCGCCAGTTGGGGTACTGATCCACGGTGCCCGGCAGGTTCACCCGCAGCCGCGAGCCGACCAGGTCCTCGAGCGTTGCCAGCACTACCTCGCTCGACGCCCCGCCCAACCGTTGGTGCGCAGCGACTGCCACGTCGTCGTGGTCGTCGTCGTAGCCCCGCTGGGCGAACAAGTACATGGTGTCGATCATCGAGCGGTCCGCAGTGGGGTCGGTCTCGCTGAGCGCGCCGGCGACCGTGGGAAGGTCGTGGGTGGTCAGCGTGCCCAGCGACGACTCAGCCCAGTCTTCAGGCGCGGCGTGTTCGAACCACGCCACCTTCGTGCCGAAAATCCGCCGGTCGGCCAGCGTCTCCCGGACGTTCTCCTCGACGGTACCCAGGTCTTCGCCCACCACGGCACACCCGGCGCGGACCGCTTCGGTCACCACCAGGTCCACCAGTTCGTGGCCGTGAAAGCGCACGTAGGTGCCGTGAACAGGATCGGCGCCCGATGGAATCCAGAACAACCGGAACAGACCCATCACGTGATCGATGCGCATCACGCCCCAGCGCGCGAAGTTGGCGCGCAGCGTCGCCAGGAACGGCTCGTAACCGACGGCTCGCAGCTGATGAGGGTCGTAGGGCGGAAGGCCCCAGTCCTGCCCGTGCGGACCGATGGGATCGGGCGGCGCTCCGATGCTCCAGCCCAGCGCCAGCTGATCTTGGTCGACCCAGGCGTCGGCGCCCGAGGGGTCTACTCCGACCGGAAGGTCGCCGAGCAACAGCACGCCCAGGCAGCGCAGTGTGTCGACGGTGGTGCGCAGGTCG
>JBBQLA010000003.1:0-18659 GCA_038327485.1 Acidimicrobiales bacterium | reverse complement strand
TCTGCGGCCGGGCGGCGCGAACTTTCGGATACCAGCGGCGCACGAGTTCCTTGATCGTCGACACGTCGACCGACCGGTAGTGCAGCCAGTTCTCGATGTCGGGCAGATAGGCCTGCAGGAAACGACGGTCCATCCCGATCGAGTTGCCGCACAGCGGCACCGTGCGCTCCTTGGGAATGTGGGCCTTGATGAACTCGAGGGTCTGCGCGCCGGCGTCCTCCAACGTGATCGTCGACGCCTTGATCAGCTCGAGGAGGCCCGATCGGGTGTGCATGTCGACGACGAACGGATCCATGAGCGCCAACTCGTCATCGGTGGCGTGCACGACCAGGTCGGGTCCTTCGGCGATCACGTTGAGCTCGTCGTCGGTGATGAGAGTGGCGATCTCGACGATCACGTCGCTCGTGTGATCGAGGCCGGTCATTTCGAGGTCCATCCAGGCGAGCATCTCGGCATGCTACGGCGAGATCGGCTCGAGCCAGCCCGAAGTAGATTTCGGCCGTGGAGATCCCGACCGTCCGACTCGATGCCGACCTGCCCCTTCCGGCCTATGCCAAACCGGGCGACGCGGGCTTGGATCTGTTGGCCCGAGAAGACGCCGAGCTGGCCCCCGGCGGCGGTCGAGCGCTCGTCCCGACGGGGCTCGCCATCGCCATTCCTGATGGCTACGCCGGCTTCGTGCAGCCCCGCAGCGGCCTCGCCCTCGAGCACGGGGTCACTTGCCTGAACACGCCGGGCCTCATCGACTCCGGTTACCGAGGAGAGCTGAAGGTGTTGCTGATCAACACCGACCCCACCACCCCGTTCGAGCTGAAGCGGGGCGAGCGCATCGCCCAGTTGGTCATTCAACGGGTCGAGTCCGCCGTGTTGGTCCCCGTCGACGAACTGCCGTCCAGCGACCGCGGCGAGGGCGGCTTCGGCCACACCGGCCGCTGACTGCCGCTTCCCCCGCCCGTTCTCGGTCTGCGACAGCCTCAGTTCGACGGCGGAATCGACCCGGAACGATCGGATCTGGCGTCAGCGAGGGTGGTTGGTGAGGGGGAGGCGCAGCGTGAAGACGGCGCCATCTGGGTGGCCGTCGATCAGCGGAGCGTTTTCGACCGTTGCCGTTCCGCCGTGCTCCTCGGCGATTCCGGCCACGATGGCCAGCCCGAGTCCAGCACCCGCACCCACGCGAGCTCGATCGGCCTGCCAGAAGCGGTCGAACACGTGCTCCAGTGCCTCGGGGTCGAGCCCGGGCCCGTGGTCGCGGACGCTGACCATGGCGCCGCCGTCGACCAGCCGGGCGACGACCTCGATGGGCGTGCCCTGCGGTGTGTGCCTGACCGCGTTGGTGACCAGATTGCCCAGTGCCTGACGCAGGTGGCCTTGATCGCCTGCCACCACCACCGGCTCGGGTGCGTCGAGGGTGACCCGCCGGCTGCGGTCGATGGCGATCATGTCGCTGCACGCGTCGGCGGCGAGCACCGACAGGTCAACGGGGCTGCGCTCGGCCGGCCGCGTCTCGTCGAGACGCGCCAGCAGGAGCAGGTCCTCGACCAGTGTCTTCATGCGAGCCGACTCGTCCTCGATTCTGCGGAAGATCAACGCGAGCTGAGCCCGATCCCCCTCGGCGCCCAGACGGAACAGTTCGGCGAACCCTTGGATCGACGTGAGCGGAGTGCGCAGCTCGTGGGACGCGTCGGCGAGGAACTGCCGCAGCCTCAACTCGGTGGCGTCGCGTTCGCTGAAGGCGTCCTCGATCTCCTGGAGCATGGTGTTGAGGGCCAAGCCGAGCTGGCCGACCTCGGTGCGGCCGTCGGAGGGAGTGACCCGCTCGTCGAGGCTGCCGGCGGTGATGGTGCGAGCCGAGTCCGCCATGATCTCGAGCGGTCGAAGCCCGCGGCGCAGGATGAACCATGACCCGCTCGTCAGCAGCGCCAGCAAAGTGGCGGCCGCCAACGTCTCGATGAAGACGAGCCGATTGAGCGACTCGTCGACTTCGGTCAGCGGGATGGCCACAACGACGGTGTCACCCGGCGGCCGATCAACCGCCGCCACGTAGACCCGCCAGTCGCCCGAGCCGGTGGCCGAGGGGGCGGTGAAGTAGCGGGCCTCGGACGGATTCGATGCAGTCAACGACGTCGCCAACTTGGGCGAGCCGGTCGACGTCGAGAGCGTGATCGTCTCGAGCAACAGCCCCGATGGATCGCGCAGCTCAGCGTAGGAACTGACCGGCAGATTGGTGGGCCGGCCCTCGGGACGTGCGCCGTTGTTCGCGGTGCCGTTGGAGCCGGGGAAGCCGGTGAATCCGGGGAAGTCGTCGAGGCCGGCCGCTGACCGGAGGAACCCACTCGCCAGCCCCACGCTGCTCTTCAGCTGGGTGTCGAGCCGTTCATACTGCGAGCGCGAGTACAGCGAGTAGGTGACGACGCCGAACACCGAGAGCCCGATCGTCACGAGCACACCGATGGCCAACACCATGCGGAGGCGAAGCGTCATGCGACATGTTCCCTCACCCCTGGACGCTCGGGGCGGAAGACCCACTGCCGCAGCGCGGCGAAGCGGACGAGCGAAGCCAGGGCATTGGCCGCAGTGAGGGCGACGAGCAGGCCGACCGTGGTGGTCACACCGGTCGCTTCCGCCACCGCGAGCGTGATGAGCGTGAGGGCGAGGGGCAGGGCGTTGAGCGCCAGGCCGGCGAGGTGGTGACGGACCCGGCCGGCTCGACCGCGCAACGCGAAGGTCAGTCGGCGGTTGGCTGCGGTGTTGGCGATCGAACAGATGGCCAGCGCCGCGACATTGGCGCCGACGTGACCGAAGCGAGGCGACAGCAAGACGAACAGCACTGCGAACAGGCCGGTGCTGACGAGCCCGATCGATGCGAATCGGACGAGCTGGGTCCCGAGCTCGGGCGACGGGCCGGTAGGGAAGGCCAGCATTCCGTCGGGGATCGATTCCGAGCCGCGGGCGAAACGCCGCAGCAGACCCCACACCCCGCGCAGATCGTCGAGTGCGGTGCGCACGACGGCGACGCGCGAATCGGGGTCGTCGACCCAATCGACCGGCACCTCGGCGATACGCAGTCCGTTGTGCTCGGCCAGCGCCAACAATTCGGTGTCGAAGAACCATGAGTTGTCGAGCACCATCGGGAGCAGCGCCTGAGCGACGTCGGAGCGCAGCGCCTTGAAGCCGCACTGCGCGTCGCTGAACCCGCTGCGCAACGTGGTGCGCAGGATGAGGTTGTAGCTGCGCGACACCAGCTCGCGGCGCGGGCCTCGGGTCACGTGGGCGCCCTTGGTCAGCCGAGAGCCGATCGACACGTCGCTGTGACCCGACAGCAGGGGAGCGACGAGGGGAAGGAGGGCGTCCAGGTCTGTCGACAGGTCGACGTCCATGTACGCCACGACGGGACTTGCGCTGGCAGACCACACGGCCCGCAATGCACGTCCGCGTCCCTTCTCGTCGAGGTGCACGGCGCCCACTCCGTCGAGGGTGGTGGCGAGGCGGCACGCCACACCCCACGTTGCGTCGGTGCTGGCGTTGTCGGCGATGGTGATGCGCCAGGTCAGGGGGAAGCGGTTGGTCAGGAATTCGTGCAACCGCAGCACCGAGGCTTCGAGATCGGTGGCCTCGTTGTACACCGGCACGGCGATCTCGACGGTCGGCGCCGGCCCGTGACCCGAGCGCGGGCCCACCGTGAGCAGTTCACTCGTCGGGGAGGTGATCAACGTCATGGACCCAATTTCGGGCCGCCGCCTCAGCCCTGCATCAGATGTTCCTGAGAAGTCGCTGGGAACCGGCGATCTGGGGAAGGTGCGTCGTATGGTCGGATCCATGAGCTTCGAGAGCACCGCTGCGCCCCTCATCCTCGTGGTCGACGACGAGGAGCACATCACCGAGCTCCTGGCCATGGGCCTCGGTTTCAACGGCTTCGACGTAGAGCGTGCATCGACGGGTCGGGCCGCGCTCGAATCGATCAGCACCCGCCGGCCCGACCTGGTCGTGTTGGACGTGATGCTGCCCGATCTCGACGGGTTCGAGGTGGCCAAGCGAATCCGCCAGTTCGAGGGCGCGGGGTCCCACCTCCCGATCATCTTCCTCACCGCGCGGGACACCACTCAGGACAAGGTAGAAGGCCTTCGTCTGGGCAGCGACGACTACGTGACTAAGCCGTTCAGCATCGAGGAGTTGATCGAGCGGGTTCGTGCGGTGCTGCGGCGGTCGAGCGGGGTTGGTCCGGGTGAACAACGCCTCAGCTACGCCGATCTCGAGCTCGACGAGGAGACCCGCGATGTCTGGCGCGCCGGCAGGCTCGTCGAGCTCACGCCGACGGAGTACAAGCTGCTGCACTACCTGCTCTCGAACGCCCGGCGGGTGCTCACGCGAGACCAGATCCTCGAAGCGGTGTGGGAGTACACCTTCTCCGGCAACGCCAGCGTGCTCGAGACCTACATCAGCTACCTGCGCCACAAGATCGACGACGTCGATCCGCCCCTCATCCAGACGGTGCGCGGCGTCGGCTACAGCTTGCGCCTCCCCAACTCCGAACGCTGACGGCGGCCCGGGCTGGCTCGGCTCCGCTGAAGTCCCAGCGATGACCCGGCGGGTTCCCAGCAAGCTCTGAGCCGAGCTCGTCAAGGTGGACTCATGACCACCACCGATCCCGCCACAGTCGTTGCAGGTGCCGTTCAAGAAGTCGCCTTTCGGGCCATGGGTTCGGACGCGCAAGTGATCCTCGTCGGTGCTTCGTCCGAGCTGATCACCTGGGCGCAGCAGCGCATTGATCAGCTCGAGCTGATGTGGAGCCGCTTCCTCCCCACCAGTGAGATCAGCGTTCTCAATGACCACTCCGGGCGCTGGGTCGAGGTGTCCGAAGAGACCGCCCGACTCGTCTCGACCGCCGTCGCCGCTTGGCGGTTGACCGGCGGGACCTGCGACGCCACCGTGCTCGGCGACGTGGTGCGTGCCGGCTACGACCGAAGCTTCGACGACCTCGCCCCCCGCCCCTCCGGCGGCTCCAGCTCATTCGTCATCGGATGCACCGACATCGAGATCGACGGCTCCAGCGTGCGGCTGCCGGCCGGCGTGGGCTTCGACCCCGGTGGAATCGGCAAGGGTCTCGCCGCGGACCTGGTGTGCGCGGAGCTCATGGAGGCCGGTGTCGCCGGCGCCTGTGTGAACCTGGGCGGCGACGTGCGGGTGTGCGGCACCGGCCCAGACGCCGACGGCTGGACCATCGCCATCGAACACGCCCAGGTCGAGTTGCCCTTCGCCCGTGTCGGCCTCCACGACGGAGCAGTGGCCACTTCGACGTCGCTCCTGCGTCGCTGGTTGGTCGACGGTTCGATGCGCCATCACCTCATCGACCCGACCACTGGGCTTCCGACCGACAGCGACCTGGCGCACGTCACCGTGCTGGCCCACGACGCCTGGGCTGCCGAATCGCTGGCCAAAGCCATCCTCATCCGCGGCTCGCTGCACCCCTTCGACCTGCTCGGTGGGACCGGCGCCGAAGCGATCGTCGTCGGCACCGACGGATGGGTCACCTCGACGCCCGGCATCGGCGCCTACCTGGGCGGCGGCTCGCTCCCGGTCGCCATCCGCGACCACCACACCAACAGAAGGCCGTGAACATGATCGCAACACATCTGTGGTGGTACACCGCTCGCGCCAGCGGAATCGTCGGTTGGTTCCTGCTCGCCGGTGGCATCCTGTGGGGCCTCGCCCTCAGCACCAAGGCGTCGACCTCCAAGTTGCTCCATGGCCGAGTCCGGCCCAACTGGATGCTCGACCTGCATCGTTTCCTCGGCGCCGCAGCGGTGGTGTTCACCGCCATCCACGTGGTGTCGCTCATCCTCGACTCGACCGTCCACTTCGGTCTGGCGGAAGTGCTGGTACCGCTGGCCTCGGCGTGGAACCCCACGGCAGTTGCCTTCGGGATCGCGGCGATGTACCTGCTGTTGGCGGTCGAAGCCACGTCGTTGCTGCGCAAGCGTTTGTCGAAGCGCACGTGGCGGGCGGTCCACTTCGCCAGCTTCCCCCTGTTCATCTTCTCGTCGGTCCACGGCCTCACCGCCGGCACCGACGGGTCGAACCCCGCCTTCGTGGTCACCGTCGCCGTCACGTGTGTGGCCGTGGTGGCGATGACGGCCCGGCGCATCAAACAAGCGCTCGACGCCCAGACAATCAGCGCAACTCCTCAGCGGGTTCCCAGCCCGCTCTGAGGCCCGGATCCGAAGATCAACCCCTCACCTCGAAAGGTCCTCGAACCATGAGCACCCCACCTGCATCCCGACCCACCCCTCCCGCCACTCGCCGCAAGCGCTCGCACCCGGCCAAGCGCACCCGCCGAGCCGTCGGCGCGGCCAGCGTCGCCGGCGTGATGGTCCTCGGCGGCACCATGGCCGCCGCAGCGACCGAATCGGCCTCCTCGGTGACGACCTCGACGAACTCGGCCACCTCGACGAACTCGGCCGCCCCAGCGGACTCGACAATCACCTCGGCGAACTCGGCTTCGGGCTCGTCGACCGCAGCAGCCACGCCGGCGAGCAACGTCGTGTCCTCCGGTCACTCCACGAGCTCAGGCAGCTAGCGCCATGGCTCTCACCGAACTCGCTCCACCCGGCCGCGCGCCAGTCGACGCCCCCCCGCCGCCTCAGCACCCACCCGTCGAGGCGATCGAACCCCGAGGACCTCGCTTCGGTCATCCCACCCGCAATGGTTGGGTCACCATCGCCATCGGCGCCCTGGCCACCGTGTTGTACACGTGGGGCCTGGCTCGGGTCGGCTACGGCAACTCCTATTACGCCGCCGCAGTCAAGAGCGCGTCGGTCAACTGGAAGGCGTTCTTCTTCGGTTCGATCGACTCGGGCAACTTCATCACCGTCGACAAGCCGCCCGCGGCACTGTGGGTCCAGGCGTTGTCGGTCCGCGCCTTCGGGTTCAACTCATGGTCGATGCTGCTGCCCGAAGCGGCATGCGGCGTGGCATCGGTGCTGTTGTTGGGTCGCCTCGTGCGCAAATGGGCAGGCGACGCCGCCGGCCACCTCGCCGCGCTGGCGCTCGCAGTCACCCCCATCGCCGTGGCGATGTTCCGCTTCAACAACCCCGACGCCTTCCTGACCGTGCTCGGGCTCGCCGCCGCAGCAGCGCTGTGGAAGGCCATCGAGTCCGGCCACACCCGCTGGCTGGCACTCTCGGGAGCCCTGGTCGGTGTGGCCTTCCAGGCGAAGATGATGCAGGCCTTCCTCGTCATCCCAGCCTTCATCCTGGTGTACCTGTGGGCCGGCAAGCCCAAGCTCGGACGCCGGATCGGCCAGCTCGCTGTGGCCCTCGCCTCGCTCCTCGCGTCGGCCGGATGGTGGATCGCCATTGTGGCCCTGTGGCCCGCGGCCACCCGGCCGTACATCGGCAGCACCGGCACCTCCGGTGGTGGAGGAGGCGGTGGCGGGGCGATGTTCGGTGGCACCGCCGGCATCTTCCGCCTGTTCAACTCGGTCAACGGCGGCCAGATCTCCTGGCTGCTGCCGCTGGCGCTCGTTGGTCTGGTCGCGGGTCTCTGGTTGACCCGCCGCAACCCCCGCACCGACCAGGCTCGTGCCGGATGGCTCCTGTGGGGCGGATGGACGATCGGTTGCGCTCTCGTCTTCAGCCTCAGCTCTGGCATCTTCCATCCGTACTACAGCGTGCAACTCGCTCCTGGCATCGCGGCGTTGGCCGGCGCCGGATCGATCGCACTGTGGAAGCTCGGTCGCCGTCATCGCTTCTTGCGCTGGGCCCTCCCCGCCATGATTCTGGTGAGCGCGGCGCTGTCGGTGATCCTGCTCGAGCGCACTACCGGCTACATGACGTGGCTCGTGCCGCTGATCATCGGCGGGGCTGCGCTGGCCGCCGCTGGGCTGTGGATGGGCGACCGGTTGCGCAGCCGCTTCATGGTGCTCGGAGCCGCTGGCGTCGCCGTCGCGACCCTGCTGGCGGGTCCGCTGGCCTATTCGGTGACCACGGTCCTGCATCCGATCACCGGTTCGCTGGTCTCGGCGGGGCCCGCCTCCTCCAGCGGCGGCTTCGGCCGAGGCGGCGCAGGCCGTGAGTCGACGACCGTCGACACCGCCCTCATCGCCTACCTCGAAGCCAACCAGGGCGACGCCACCTTCCTGGCGGCCGGGTTCGGCTCGGGATCGACCGAGCGGATCATCATCAGTACCGGCAAGCCCGTCATGACCATCGGCGGGTTCAACGGCGGCGACCCCGCACCGACCCTGGCTCGGTTCAAGGCGCTCGTCGCCAGCGGCGCCATCAAGTACGTGATCGTCTCGTCGGGCGGCGGCTTCGGTGGAGGAGGGTTCGGGGGAGGTGGCGCTGGCGGCGGCGGCGACTCCGGCATCTCCAGCTGGGTCACCTCCAACGGCACTGCAGTGAGCATCTCCGGCTCGACCTCCACGGTTTACGACGTCTCCGGCGCCGTCTGACTCCCCGTTCACAACTTCCGATCCAATTTCCGAATCTCAGTGAAAGGCAGGTCCACACATGGATGACACCAACCCAGTTGAACCGACGACACAGCAGAACGTGACCCCGCCGGGCACGAATCCGCCCGAAGCGACTCCGCCTGGAGCGACTCCACCGGAGAGTGCGCCGGTGGGCGAGCACGACTGGTTCGCTGTGGAGTCCGAGGCCGACGCCCCCACGGGCGGCTCGTCCACCAAGAGCTGGGTGATGGCCGGCGTCGGCGCCATCGTGATTGCCGGTGCGGCGATCTTCGGGATCAACGCAGCCACCTCGAGCCCGACCGTGAAGTCGGCTGTCGCCGGGGCCTCCACCAACGGGCCGGGCAACGGCCCGGGCAACGGTCAAGCCAATGCTCCCGGCGGGTTCGGTCAGGGTGGCTTCGGCAACGGTCGTCGCGGCACGATCGGCACCGTCGATGCGATCGACGGCACCAGCTTCACCGTGACCGCGCTGGCCGGGCCACCCGATCAGAGCGGGTCCACCTCGGGATCGGCCGCGTCGAGCACCATCAAGGTCACAACCAACGACGCAACGACCATCACCAAGGCGGTGACCGGAACGCTCGCCGACGTGAAGGTCGGTGATCGAATCAGGGCAACCGGGACGGGCAGCGCCTCCGATCTCACCGCCACCTCGGTCAATGACCAGGGTCTGGTCAGCGCGACCGCCAATGGCAGGCAGGGCACCCGAGGACAGGGCGCCGGCGGCGGGTTCCCAGGTGCCGACAACGGCGGGAGCGGTGCCGCCGCTCGCATGTTCGTGAGCGGAACCGTCGCCGCCGTCGACGGCACCAAGATCACCGTGACCACCAACGACGGAACCGCCACGGTCACCACGGCCGCCGACACCACCTTCACCACGACCGACACCGTGAAGGTGTCGGACCTGGCCAAGGGTGACACCGTGGTCGTGCAGGGCGAGACGACCGGCGCCACCGTGGCCGCCACATCGATCCGCGTCGGTGAGTTCGGCGGAGGGTTCGGTGGTCGAGGCTTCGGCGGCGGCGCACCAGGGAGCGGAGCACCCGGCGCCGGCACCTCCAACTGAGTGATGACATGGGGACCGCCATGTTGGACCGAGACACGTCGGAGCGCGACGGTTCCCTGATCACCACTCCCCAGTCGGGCAGGCCGCCCGAGCCGACCATCGTTCCGCACGACCGTCCCTCGGGGCGAGAGTGGCTGGCTGGCGGGTCGGTGACGGCGGTCTCCCTGCTGCTCAACTGTTGGGCCATCGGGCTCAACGGGCTCGGCAATCAGTACTACGCCGCCGCGGCCCGCTCGATGACGAAGAGTTGGAGCAACTTCTTCTTCGCCTCGCTCGACCAGGGCGGCTTCATCAGCGTCGACAAGCCGCCCGTGGCGCTGTGGTTCTCAGCGCTCTCGGCCCGCATCTTCGGCGTGAATTCATGGAGCCTGATGCTCCCCTCGGCGCTGGCCGGTGCGGGTGCGGTGGCGTTGCTGTGGATCACCGTCCGACGCCGATTCGGGCCGCTCGCCGCCACGATCGCTGCCGCGGTGCTGGCATTGAGCCCCATCAACGTCGCAGTCGATCGACTCAACCTTCCCGAGCCGTTCCTCATCCTCTTCCTCGTGGCCGCAGCATGGGCAGTCCTGCATTCACTCGACCACCGACGACCGATCCGGTGGCTGGTGCTCGCCGGCGTGCTCATCGGCTTGGCCTTCAACACCAAGATGCTGGCAGCCTTCATCCCCGTGCCGGCGATCGGGATCGCGCTGGTGGTCGGCACGCGCACGTGGAGGCGCCGGTTCGGCCACGCAGCAGTGTTCGGTGCGGTGAGCTTGGCGGTCTCGGCCTCGTGGCCCACCATCGTCGATCTCATCGGTGCATCGAGCCGTCCGTTCGTGGGAGGAAGCACCAACAACACCGTGTGGGACCTGGTCTTCGGGTACAACGGTTTCGGCCGCATCGAGGGCTCGTCGTTCGGCCGAGGTGGTTTCGCCGGTTCGATGAACGGAGCCGGCGGCATCATGGGTGGCAACTCTGGCCCCTACCGTTTGGTGAGCGATGCCCTCGGTGGCCAGATCGCCTGGCTCCTCCCGATGGCCTGCTTCGGCCTGGTCGCCGCCGCGTGGGTTCATCGTCGTGACGTCACCCGACGGGCCGCGGTCCTGCTGTGGGGAGGTTGGCTGGCGCTGTACGCCGTGGTGTTCAGCGCCGCCGGTGGAACATTCCACGCCTACTACACGTCGTTGATGACCCCCGCCATCGCCGCGCTCGTGGGCATCGGTGGCGCCGCCGGCGTCACGCTCGCCCGGCGTCGACCGCAGTGGCTGCTGGCACTGGTCGCGGCAGGCGTCACCACCGCGGCGCTGCAACTGACGCTGTCGGGGCGTGAGCCGGACTTCTACGGATGGACTCGATGGGTGCTCGTGATCGGGCTCGCCGCCGCCGTGCTGGGGGTCGGGGACGCGGCCTGGAGGAAGTCAGGTCGATTGGTGATGCGAGCGCTGGCCGTTGGAATGATCGCGCTGCTGTTCTCCCCGAGCGCCTGGGCGGTGAGCGAGACCTCCAACGCGGTGTTGAACTCGACGCTGCCCCAAGCCGGACCGCGCATCGGGGTGGCCGGATCGTCGTTCGGGTCGGTCTCGTCCAACGGCGACCCGACGCTCGCCGCGTGGTTGTTGGCGCACCACACCGTCGAGACCTGGGACCTCGTTGTCGGGTCGGCTCAGACCGCGTCGGGGCTCATCGCAGATCAGGACGTCTCGGTCATGGCGTTGGGCGGCTTCATGGGCACGGACTCGTCGACGACCTTGACGCACGTCGCTGAGCTGGTCGACGCCGGCCGCATTCGCTACTTCGCCGCCGGAGCAACAGCGTTCGGTCGGGGTGGCGGCGGATTCGGCATGCGCGGTTCCACCAGCTCGTCCATCATGAGCACGGTGACCTCGACCTGTGCCGTGGTGTCGGGTGCGCCCAGCGCGGCGGGCACGATCTACGACTGCGCCGGTGAGGCCGACGCGCTGCGCTCGGCCGGCTGATCGGCGATCGCACGGACGTGGCGACCGTCGGTGTCTCGGCGTAGCTCGATGCGAGCGATCGGTCGGCCCTTCCACGCTGTCACGACGCGACCTTCGGTGAACTCGGCGGTGTCCTCGTCGTCCGCCCACAACCACGCCACCAGCAGGGGACGCTGTTGGGCCCCGCTCCATTCGATGCCCGTCACCATGCCGTCCCACAGACCATTGCCGGAGTTCACGTAGCGGGCCCACGGCACGGCCGACTTCGACAACGGTTGGAACACCGGCAGGTGGGTGTGCCCCAACAGGATCCACGGCCCCAGGTTGGTGGCGCCTCCAAACGCATCGAACAGGCGCTCCTCATCGAGGCTGTCGTAACGCATGTTGGTGCCGAAACGCTGATCGACGGTGATGAGGCGGTTCGGCAGGTGACCGCTCAGCAGCGCCAACGTGAGCGCGCGCGGCGGGATCGAGTCGGGGGCTTCGAGTCCGGGAGCGTCGGAGATGCTGTTGGCCAACCAGGTCGCCGCTTGGCCGAGGTTCGATCGCCCCGGTGAGTTCCACCCGTCGGTCTGGTGACCGTGGGTGATCACCGCTGCGGCCGAGCCGTCGGGATCGGTCAACACCACCCAGTCGACCGGTTCGACGCCACCGCTGACTGCCGCCAGGTCCTCGGCGAGCGCTGGGTCGAGAAACACATCGTCGTGATTGCCAACCGTGCGGTGATATTGCCCGGCCGGAGCGAGGCGCTGTGCGATGCGCTCGTAACTCAGACGGTTGGCGGCGACGATGCGCTGCAGGTGCTGGCGATACAGCGACCGCCGCAACTCGAGACCGAGCCGACCGGGGAGTGGCTTCGTCGCCAACCGGGCGGCGTCGTAGGCCTGGCCGTAGGGGGAGCCGCCGACCATCCAGAAGTCCTCGATGTCGCCGTTCTCGATCACGTGGGCACCGGACTCGGCGTAGTGGTCGAGCATCGCGGCGTAGAGGTCCTTGGTGCCCTGCACCTCGAGCCAGTCACGGGCCCCAGGGAAGCACCGATGCAGGTCCGAGCTGATGAAGACGTCGATGTCAGCGGGCAGCCAGGTGACCCGATCCGTCGGTGCCGGCGGGGTGACCCCGGCGTCGAGGGCGGCGACTGCGGCTCGGAACGACCCGACCCGGGCCTTGGCCAACGCGTTGTTCACTGCGGCCCGCCACGCGATCAGCGGTGTGACGAAGGGAATCAGCATCCACCCGAGGGTGAACTTCACGATGGCCCACGCTGTGGCCAGCGCGCCGCTCAGCTGGGTCTTGCGGACAGTCACGACCACGATTCTCGCACCGCTCCGCCCGGATCCGGTCCGCCGTGTCGAAGCTGGCATCATGTCCGCCGTGAACTCGGCGTTGATGACCTCGGTGGTGAGGCGCCTCGATGAGCGCGCAGATCGCTGGGACGAACTGGTGGACGGGCTCGAGTTGCCATCCCCATTCCTGCGGTCGTGGTGGATCGACCACGCGGCCGCGGCCGAGCCGACCATCGTGTTGGTGACCGACGGCGACCGCCTGTTGGGTGGCATGGCCCTGCAGCGTCGGGATTTCCACGGTGTCGATCGGCTCGGCGTGCTCGGCGGGGGTCCATTGGCACCCGACCATCTCGACGTCGTCGCCGCCGACAGCGACCGTGACGCGGTGACCGACGCGGTGGTGGCGTGGTTGCGGCGGCCGGGCTCGCGCATCGTCGATCTCGACGGCATGGCGGTGAACTCGTCGCTGGTCAGCGCCCTGGCCGGCTCGCAGCCCGATCGCACGGTGACCCTGATCGAGCCGGCGCCCTACGTCCGGCTTCCCACCACGACCGCCGAGTACCTCGCCTCGCGACCTGGCAAGTCGCGCTCGACCATCTCGCGGACCGACAAGCGGCTCACCACAGCCGGCGTGACCTACCGGGTCCGCCCCGCCGTCGAGGTCGATCAGGCCCTCGATACGTTGCGGTCCCTCCACGATGGGCGGTGGGCCGAGGAGTCCGGCTTCCTCAGCCACTGGGATTCATTCGCTGCCGCGGCCCGCGCCGGTGCCGCTCGTGGAGAA
Organism: Acidimicrobiales bacterium; assembly: GCA_038327485.1. Classification (GTDB taxonomy): domain Bacteria; phylum Actinomycetota; class Acidimicrobiia; order Acidimicrobiales; family Microtrichaceae; genus JBBQLA01. The sequence goes on along the minus strand of JBBQLA010000003.1, from coordinate 5,115 downwards.
GTGGTGTTCTCCGAACTGATCGCTCCCGACGGCCAGGTGATCGCCACCGAGGTCGACTTCGTGGTGGCCGGACGCGTCTCCTTCTACCAAGCTGGACGCCTGACCGATCACGACTGGCGCGGGTCGGGATCGATGCTGAAAGCCCGGATCATCGGCGCCGCCATCGACGACGGCGCCATCGAGTTCGACCTGCTTCGCGGCGCCGAGCCGTACAAGACCGAGTGGGCCGAGGGTCAACGGCCACTGGTGCTGGTGCAGCTGGCCATCGGCCCGCGCGCCAAGGCGTTGCTGTCGGGATCGCAGACCTGGGCGCGACTGGCACCCTGGCTGGTGGCGAAGCGGGACGACCTGCGGGCTCGTGGTCTGGCTCGAAGTGGGAGAGTGTCGGAGTGAGTCAACGCATCCTCGTCCTGGGTTCCGGCTTCGTCGGATCCGCCGTCGCCGCGCTGTTGGAGCGCGAGCACGAGGTGATCGTGCGTGATCTGCCCGACCACCCCGGACTGGCCCGTCGTGACGACGAGGGCAAACGCTTGATCCTGGATCTGGTCGCAGGTGGCGGAGGCGATGACGGCGTGACCGTCGTCGTCAACACCTGCGGGCGGCTGAGGGGGACCGACGAGGAAATGGTCGACGCGAACATCGCGTTCCCGTCGTGGCTGGTCGACGTGTTGGCCGGCTCGGGCGTGCGGTTCGTGCACCTCGGGTCCGCCGCGGAGTACGGCGACCCCGGCTCAGCCGATCCCGTCCCCGAGACCGCAAGCGTGCGACCCAGTGGGATCTACGGCGAATCGAAGTGGGCCGGCACCGAAGCGGTGCTGACGGCTCGGGCCGGCGGCCTCGACGCAGTGGTGGCACGCGGCTTCAATCTGGTCAGCCAGCGGTTGGCGCCGATCTCGCCGCTGTTCCAGTTCGTGACCGACGTGACGGCGTTGCCCGCCGAAGGTGGCACCGTCGAGCTGTGGTGGCCCGACACGATCCGCGACCACATCCTGTTGGAGGATCTCGCCGCGGGGGTGGCCGCGCTGGCCGCGGTTGACGCCGTTCCCGACATCGTCAACCTGTGCTCGGGTGTCGGGGTCCGCTTCGCCGACATCGTCACCGCCATGGCCGCGAGGCAGGGCAAAGTGGTCACCATCGTGTCGTTGGACCGGCCCGGTATCCCTGCCGTGGTGGGTGATCCGACCCGGTTGGCTGACGTGTGCGGGATCCGCCCGGAGATGTCCGCCGAGCTCATCGCCGAGCATTGCGGCGTCTCGTGACCGCCCCGACCGGTGCCGACGCCTCGGTCGCGGGTGGACAGGTCGACCCGATTCGATCACACTGCCGCCCATGCATGCGGTGATCCTCGCAGGGGGCAGAGGAGTTCGGCTGCGGCCCTACACCACGGCCTTCCCCAAGCCGCTCGTTCCCATCGGTGACGAGTACGCCATCATGGAAATCGTCCTCCGTCAGCTCCACGCCGCGGGGTTCCGGACCATCACCATCGCCATCGGGCACCTCGGCCAGCTCATCCGGGCGTACTGCGGTGACGGATCGCAGTGGGGCCTCGAGATCTCCTATTGGGAGGAGAACACGCCGCTCGGAACCATGGGTCCGATCGTCGCCAATCTCGATGCCGTGCCCGAGCACTTCCTCGTGATGAACGGCGACGTGCTCACCGATCTCGACTACGCCGCGCTGCTCACCGGCCACATCGAGGCCCAAGCGAAGATCACCGTCGCCACCTACGACCGAACCGTCAAGATCGATTTCGGTGTGCTCGAGATCGGTGGCGTCGACGACGACCGCATCGTGGCGTTCCGAGAGAAGCCGGTCGAGCACTTCTCGGTGTCGATGGGCATCTACGCAGTGAGCCGCGAGACGCTGAACACCTACACCCCGGGTGAGGCGCTCGGCTTCGACGAGTTGGTGCTCGATCTGCTCGAGACCACCGACCAGCCGCGGGTCCATCGATTCGACGGGTACTGGCTCGACATCGGTCGACCCGATGACTACGACACCGCCAACGAGGAGTGGGAGCGTCTGAAGCCCCTGCTCCTGCCGGCGGAGTGAGCTCAACCGACTCGACCGAGGTGCAGCCGTTCCACCTGGTCGTCTACAGCGATGCGGGCGAGCTCGGGGGAGCGGAGATGACCCTCGGCCTGCTCCTGGGCGGGCTGCCCCCGCAGATTCGCGTGAGCGTGGTGTGCGCCAGCCAGGCGGTCGGCGAGTGGTTGCAGAGTCATCGGCCAGCGTTGGTCTTCCAGGTCGTCGAGCCGATCGAGGACCGCTCCCAGGTCGCCAACATGCGGGCGCACCGCAAGGTCTTCCGCACGCTCCGGCCCGACATCATCCAGTTCAATCTCAACTGGGCGGCCTCGTGTCAGTGGGCCATCGCGGTGGCCATGTCGATCCCGAGGCTCAAGGCGATCGCCACCGAGAACGCATCGATCGGCACCATTTCGTCGACCTCGGCCATGTTGAAGCGGGTCACATCGCCGAAGCTGCGAGCCCATCTCGCCGTGGGCGAAGCGACCGCCCGGGTGTTGGAGAAGAACTCCGGCCTGGCCACCAGGTCGATCGAGACCATGTACCACGGAGTCGAGGACGTGCCGCTGGGAGTCGCCCACGACGGTGACGGGCCGGTGATCGTGCACGTGGGTCGACACGATCCGGTGAAGGGCATCGACGTGCTCCTCGACGCCATGGTGCTGGTCGATCCGGGGATTCGGCTGGTCCAGATCGGGGGCGGTCCACTCACCGCGGAGCTCGCGGCGCAGGTCGAGCGGCTCGGACTCGGTGATCGGGTCGAGCTACGCGGTGTCGACTGGTCGGTTCGTGTCGCCGATGGCCTGTCGGCCTTCGACCTGTTCGTGTTGCCCAGCCGGACCGAAGGTCTGCCGGTCTCGATCATGGAGGCCATGTTGGCGGGCCTGCCGATCGTGTCGACCGATGTCGGCTCGGTGCGCGAAGAAGTGTCTCCCGGCGACAACGGCCTGTTGGTCCCACCCGAGGACCCCGCGGCGCTGGCCGCCGCCATCAACGAGCTGATGGCGGATCCCGCGCGTCGGGTCGAGATGGGTCGACGGTCCCGAGAGATCGCCCTGGAGCGGTTCACCGTGGCGGCGATGGTCGACCGTTACTGCGGCGTCTACAGCCGGGTGCTCAGCGGAATCCGGCGATGAGCGGCGATTCGGAGAAGGGCGGATCGACCCCTACCGTGGAGGCCATGGCGGCACTCGATCTCACTGACATTCCGGCCGATCGTCCGATCGTGGCGGTGCAGGGACTGGGGTTCGTTGGCGCGGCGATGGCCATCGCGGTGGCCTCCGCGCTCGACGAGTCCGGTGACGCCGCCTACACGGTGATCGGCGTGGATCTGGGCGACGAGGCCGGCCGGCAGCGGATCTCGGCGCTCAACTCCGGGGCATTCCCCTTCGAGACCACCGACGGCGACCTGGTGGCGGCGCTGACCGCCGCCCGCAGCCGCGGCAACCTGATCGCGTGTGACGATCCGTCCGCCTATGGCTTGGCTGAGGTGGTCGTGGTCGACGTGCCGCTCGACATCGACTGGCGCTCCGACGTTCCGGCGCTGCGGCTCGGCGGTTTCGAATCGGCTATCCGCACCGTGGGTCGCCACGTGCAGCCAGGCACCCTCGTGCTGGTCGAGACGACGGTGCCGCCGGGAACCACCGAGAAGATCGTGGTGCCGTTGCTGGCCGAGGAACTCGGGTCCCGTGGACTCGACGCCGCCTCGGTGCTCGTGGCGCACTCCTACGAGCGGGTCATGCCCGGCGCCGAGTACTTCGCGTCGATCGTCGACTACTGGCGGGTGTTCGCCGGCCACACCGACGACGCCGCCAAGACCGCCGAGGTCTTCCTCCGCAGCGTCATCAACACCGACACCCATCCGCTCACTCGACTGGCCAGCACCACCGCGTCGGAGACGGCCAAGGTCATGGAGAACACCTTCCGGGCCACGACCATCGCGTTGATGGAGGAGTGGGGTCGCTTCGCCGAGATGGTCGGCATCGACCTGTACGCAGTGGTCGACGCCATCCGCATGCGTCCGACGCACGCCAACATGCGCACCCCCGGCTTCGGGGTTGGTGGCTACTGCCTGACCAAGGACCCGCTGTTCGCCAAGTTGGCGGCGTCCGAGCTGTGGGACCACCCCATGGAGTTCCCCTTCTCCACCGCCGCGGTCAAGACCAACGACGCAGCACCCACCGTGTCGCTCGATCGGGTGCGCCAGCTCGTCGGCGGCTCGCTCGACGGCAAGCGGCTGCTTTTGCTGGGCGTGAGCTACCGCCAAGACGTGGGCGACACGCGATACTCGCCGTCGGAGACGTTCGTGCGGGCCGCGCTGGCCGCCGGCGCCGAGGTGGTGGCGCACGACCCACTGTTGTCCGAATGGGACGAGTTCGGGTGGGACCTCCCGGCCGAGTTGCCGTCACCGGACGGCTTCGACGCCGTGGTGTTCGCAGTGCCCCACGACGACTATCGACACCTCGACCTGGCCGCCTGGCTCGGTGACGCACGTCCGGCGATCTTCGACGGCTTCAGCGTGGTGAGCCCCGAGGGTCGCCGACTGGCCGCATCGTTGGGATGCAAGGTGGCGTCCATTGGACGCGGAGGAGAAGGTCTGTGAAGAAAGCTCTCATCACCGGTGGCGCCGGGTTCATCGGCGGGCATCTCACCGCTCGGCTGCTGGCCGACGGGTACGCCGTTGATCTGGTCGACAACATGAGTCGTGGGGTGTCCGACGACCTGATCGACGGGTTCCGCACGAACCCCGACGTCGGGTTCATCGTGGCCGACCTCATGGACCCGACGAGTCTGGCGGGGCTCGGGTCGGATTACACTCACGTGTTCCACTTCGCCGCCCTGCTCGGCGTGCAGAACGTGCTGAACCGTCCCTACGAAGTGCTGCGGGCCAACATCGCGATGCTCGAGACGATGCTCGACGTGGCGGCACGCCAGGACGGGCTCGAGCGGTTCATCTTCCCGTCGACCTCCGAGGTGTACGTCGGAACGCTCCAGCACTTCGATCTGCCGCTGCCGACCCCGGAGTCAACGCCGCTGGCGATCAGCCCGCTGGATCATCCGCGGACCAGCTACATGCTGTCCAAGATC
>JBBQLA010000002.1:0-19062 GCA_038327485.1 Acidimicrobiales bacterium | reverse complement strand
ACGCTTCGATGATCCAGCCCACGAGCAGCGCCCCGATCGGTGTGGTGCCGAACCAGGCCATCTGGTGCAGTGCCATGACCCGCCCCTGCATGGAGGGTTCGGTGGCCTGTTGCACCACGACGGTGTTGACCGATTGGAACGATGCCGACGCGAATCCCAGCGGGATGCTCAGGGCGACGAACGCCCAGTACCCGGGGGCCAGCGACAGCGCGATGCAAGCGCCGGCGAATCCGGCGAGCGTGATGGCAAGCGTGCGTCGTGGATGAGGTTTCACGCCGGCGATGTAGATGCCGCCGATGATCGAGCCGATGGCGCTGACGCTCATCGCGAGGCCGACCGCGCCGGCTCCACGATGGAAGCCGAAGCGGACCATCGACGGGAAGGTGGCCGGGAAGTTGTAAGCCGCGATGCCGACGACGGTCATGACCAGTAACGGGCGGCTCACATCGGGGTGGGTTCGGACATACGCGAACCCCTCGCGCAGCTTGCCCTTCGCCCGCCCAGCGAGCGGCCGGGTGACGAGCTCGTTCGAGCGAAGTGCCACGAGTGCGCCGATGACGACGAGGTATGACGCTGCGTTGAGGAAGAAGCACGTTGCGACGCCGACGGTGGCGATCAGCACGCCGGCGAGTGCCGGACCGACGAGGCGTGACACCGAGTTGATGGTGCTGTTCGCTGCGACTGCGCTCGGGAGCAATTCGGGTCCGACCAGTTGGAAGATGATGGCCTGCATGGCTGGGCGTTCGACGGCCAGCACGAGTCCGAGCAGGAGTGTGAGCGCGTAGATCCACCAGATCGACACATGGCCGATTGCAACGACTGCGCCGAACGTCAGCGCCAGCACTCCGGAGGTGGTCGATGTCGCGATGAGCATCCGACGGTTGTCGAACCTGTCGGCCAGCACACCGGCCGGCGCCCCGAGGAGCAGCATCGGCAGGAACTGCAGTGCGATGGCGATGCCGAGCTGATCGGGTCGATTGGTGATCTCGAGCACCAACCATGTGACCGCCAACGACTGCAGCCATGATCCGATGCTGGAGATTGTCTGGCCGATGAAGTAGAGCCGGAAGTTGCGGTTGTCGAACGCTGCGAATCGTCGTTGCCGTGTTTCATCCATGGGTCGAGCTTGACGATCCGCCGCATGTCTGGCAACACTAATTGCCATGCAGGCAAACCCAGACAGTGACGAAGGGATCGACGCTCGCGTTCGCCGCCGGCTGCGAGAACTCCGAACGGAGCAGGGCTTGACCCTGCAGCAGGTGAGTGACCGGGCCCACATCGACATCTCGATGCTCAGCCGACTCGAGTCCGGGAAGCGGCGCCTCGCCCTGGATCACATCTCAGGCCTCGCAGCCGCTCTCGGTGTGAGCGCTGATGATCTGCTCGGTGGTGGTCCGCCATCGGACCCGAGGGTCAGGAGTCAACCGGTGAAGCGCGACGGTCTCACGATGTGGCCGCTCACCAATCGCGGTCAGGCTGGCGGACTCCGCGCCTTCAAGATTCGTATCAATGCCAGCCGGCGTAAGCCGCCCGCGTCCCTACGGGTGCACGATGGCCATGACTGGATGTACGTCATCGACGGTCGTCTGCGACTGATCCTGGGCGAGCAGGATCTCGTCATCGAGCCTGGTGAGGCCGTCGAGTTCAGCACAGGAACGCCGCACTGGTTCGGGGCCGTCGATGGGCCGGTAGAACTGATCGCCGTGTTCGGACCGCACGGCGAACAGACACATCTCCACTAGTCAGCTGGAGATTCGACCCAGTGTCGTACTCAGTCGCGACTGCGACGCGACAGCAACTGGAGTTCTTCGGCGCGGCGGACAGCGGCTCGGCGGCTGGTCACGGCGAGCTTGGAGTAGATGTTCTTCGTGTGGGTGCGCATGGTGTTCACGGAGACCATCAGCTCGCTGGCGATCTCCGGACCGGTGAGCTCGCTCGTCAGGAGCCGGAGCACGTCGAGTTCGCGATCGCTCAGCGGATCGATGAGCGATTGCTGAGGCGTGCGTGGCTGCTGGCGCCGGTCGACGCGTCGAGTCGACGCGTCGAGGATGCGATGGACGTACGCGCCCGAGGGCCCCTTCGTGGCGACGGCCACGAGTAGCGGCTGGATCCACGAACCTGCATCGAGGAAGAGCCGTAGGTAGCCCTCTGGTTCGGCCAGCGTGATCGCTCGTTCGAGGTGAGCGACCGCGGCGGATCGATCGCCACGCGCATCCTCCGCCAACGCGAGCAGCACGAGGACGTGGAGGAGGTCGCCGCTCCGTCCGCCGGCTGCCGCCTGGACCGACACCCGCTCCAACAGCCGAATCGCATCGACGACGGACTGAGCGGACCCGTCGGCGCGGAACTGTGCCAGCAACACTCTGGCCAGGGCGACGTGTTCGAACTCATCGAGATATGCAACGTCGTCGTCGGCGGTGAGTCCTCGTTCTCGGACCCACGCCAACGACAGGTCGAGGTTCCCGTGATCGGCGAGCAGGCCGGCGCGAATTGCTGGGATCGGCCGGATACTCGGGGAGAAGTCCGTCGTGTACACCCGCTCGGCCTGGTCGAGGAGCTCTGTTGCGGTGTCGATGTCGCCTTCCGAGGCACGCAGTCGAGCCATGGCAAGTCGTGACCGATAGGGATGCTGAGGCAGGCCGTTGTGTTCTCCGAGCTCGGCGCTTCGGTGGAGGTGTTCGAGTGCCCCATCGAGATCGCCGACCTCGCGAAGGACATCGCTGAGCCCGACGTGCATGTCCGCTGTTCCACGAAGGGCCGCCCCGCCCTGGCTCGTACCCAGAGTCAGCCCCTCTTGGTAGATGCGGGTCGCCTCACGAAGCCGACCCTGTGCGAGTCGCAGATCCGCCAGAGTGATCGAGCAGCCCAAGACGTCGGAGTGGTGGCCGGCCCGCCGCAACCCCTCAACTGACAGGGTGTAGCCGTCGAACGCTGCATCGACGTCACCACCGGCCCACGATGCGAGCCCGACCAGCGCCCCGGCGGCCGCCCTGACGAGGTGGTCGTCCTCCGGCGCCATGTCGAGGGCCCGCTGCCCCTGGGTCTTCGTGCCTTCCAGGTCGCCACGCATGAGGGCGCGCGCGGCGCGGTACATCTCGATCGCGGCAGGGAGTTGCCGCAGCTGGGTCTGGTCTGCGATGACCACACTTCGGCCGAGCTCAGGGGATCCGGCAGCAATGAGATCGAGAAGCCGCTCGGCCGCGTCGAGGCGCTCCTCGGTATCGTCTGCGAACTCGCCGGTCGAGGCAAGCGCGCCGACCATGCCGATCATCAGGACCGGCCGCTTCCTCACGACGTCTGCGGGCAGGAGCTGCACCCACTTGCGGATCGTGGCCTCCTGCCGGTCGCGCTGCCACGTGGGGATCATCGCTTCCACGAGGTCCGCGGCCCGAGAGACATCGCCGGCCTCCAGGGCGTGGCGAATGCCGTCGACCATCTCGCCATTCGCCGCGTACCAAGCGCTGGCCTGACCATGCACCTCGGCAACAGCATCCGGATGCTCGTCACGGAAGTGTGCCTTCAGGACGTCGGCGAACAGGTGGTGGTATCGGTACCACTGACGACGGTCATCCAGCGGGACGAGGAACATGTTCGCCCGCTCGAGCCGTTCCAGCATCGCCCTGCCCCCGGACAGCCCCGTCACCGCGTCGCACAGGGGCCCGCTCAGCCGATCCAGGACCGACGTGCGCAGCAGGAACCGCCGCACCTCGTCGGTCTGGCGATCGAGGACCTCCTCAGCGAGGTAGTCGACGATGAATCGGTCGTCGCCGGCGAATTCGGCGATGAACTTGGAAATGTCGTCGCGCCCTTGCATCGACAGCGCCGCCAGTTGCAACGCCGCCACCCAACCTTCGGTGCGTTCCGCCAGCGCGGCGACATCGCCCGTCGACAACGTGGCGTCGGTCGAGCCATCGAGGTACGAAGCGGTCTCGTCGGTCGTGAAGCGCAGATCGCCGGCCCGGACCTCCACGAGGCGGCCCCCGACTCGAAGTCGTCCCAGCGGCAACGGTGGATCGGCGCGACTCACGATCACCACGCGCACCCGGGGCGGCAGTCGATCGATCAGCACGGTCAAGGTCGCATGGATCTCCGGTGCGCTGATCACGTGGTAGTCGTCGAGGACCAGCACCAGATCCGTGTTCGAGCTCGCCAACTCGTTGATCAGCGTGACGACCACGGCATCGAGGGGGGCGGGCGACTGCAAGAGCGCTGAGGTGTCGCCCCCGAAGTCGCGTCCCAATGCGCTCGCGAGCGCGGCGACCACGTACGTCCAGAAAGTAGCGGGTTCGTTGTCGCGTTCATCGAGTGACAGCCATGCCACGCATCGACGGTCGATCGGGAGTGTGGCGAGCCATTCCGTCACCGCGGTGGTCTTGCCGAAGCCGGCAGGGGCGGAGACGAGGGCGATGGTCGCATCGCCGCCGCGCACGAGCTGCTCGTTCAGCCGGACCCGAGGTACCCGAGTTTCGGGGCGGCCTGGTACGTGGAGTTTGGTCTCGAGCAGCGGGCCCATCGTGACCAACCTCCCTCGAGACCAGGTCTTCATCGTGTTGTCGGACTTCGACTTCATCCTTTCAGCATTGGGCGACCGGCTCGCGGTCGAATCACCACGTCAATCACCAGATGATGTGATGCGCCGTCACCAATCTCGTTCGTACGGTCGACGAGTGCCCAACGACGAACCCACCTCTCAGCCATCGAGCGACGTACCGAGCGCCGAGCGAACCCTCGTCCCGCAGTACGAGATCCGAGTCAGCGGCCATCTCGGGTCTCGCTGGGCGGCGTGGTTCGACGGGCAGTCCCTCACCAATGAGAACGACGGCACCACCGTCATCAGCGGCCCCGTGGTCGACCAAGCGGCGCTCCACGGCCTGCTCACTCAGCTGCGAGACCTCGGCATCCCGTTGGTCTCGGTCACTCGGCTCTCCGTCGGCGAACCCACCGACCCCTCGAATCTCAGCAAGAACCGGTCTTCGAACAACCCATCAGGAGCAACGTCATGATCAACGTCTCAGGACTCACCAAGCGCTACGGCGACCGCACCGCGGTCGACGACCTGACCTTCAGCCTTGCCGCCGGTCGGGTCACAGGCTTCGTCGGCCCGAACGGTGCCGGCAAGTCGACGACCATGCGCATGATGGTCGGGCTCACTCCCGCCGATGCGGGCGAGGTCCGCTACGACGGGGTCCGCTACACCGACCTCAAACATCCGGCTCGAATGGTGGGCGCCGTCCTTGACGCCAGATGCATGCACCCCGGCCGCACGGCTCGAAACCATCTGCGAGCCATGGCCGCCATGAGCGGCATCCCCGCCGGTCGGGTCGAGCAGGTCCTGGCCGACGTGGGGCTCGAGACAGCAGTCGACCAACGAGCCGGTGGGTTCTCCCTCGGCATGCGGCAGCGCCTCGCCCTGGCCGGAGCACTGCTCGGCGATCCGCAGGTCCTGCTGTTGGATGAGCCGTCCAACGGACTCGACCCCGACGGCATCCGCTGGCTCCGCAACCACCTGAGCGCCTTCGCGGAGGGGGGCGGCACGGTGTTCGTCTCGAGTCACCTCATCGGCGAGCTCAGCTTGTTCGCGGACGACCTGGTCGTGGTGGGTGCCGGCAAGCTCCTGGCGGCCGAGACCGTTCAGGCGATCACCGCTCGCCAGGCAGTGACCGTCGTCGTCGAGACTCCCCAACCGGCCGAACTCGTCCGTGTGCTCACCGCCCAAGAGGTCGCAGTTGAGACCACGGGCGATCGGCTGGTCATTCGAGGCACCACGAAGGCCGCCGTCTCACAGGTCGCCTTCGAGCACGGCATCCGTCTCGTCGAACTCAGCGAGACCGCCCAGTCACTCGAAGACAGCCTGCTCGACATGACCGGCTCGTCCGCCGAATTCACCTCCGCCTGATTCCCGATCTGCACCAACCACACGACACACGACCCACAAGGAACCGACCATGACTACCACCACCCCGACCCTGACCACGCCGACCACCAACCCTTGGGCGGCCAACAACCGCCGGGCCCTCCGAACCCGCAGTGACGACGTCAGAGCAGTTCCGGCCGCCCTGAAGAGCGAGTGGATCAAGCTGGCCTCCCTTCGAGCCAACAAGGTGATCCTTGCCCTCACGCCGGTGATCGGAGCGCTCATCGCCTGGGCGTTGGCATCGTCAGCGACAGACAAGAAGCTGACGGCCTCCGAGCTGTTCATCTTCCCGCTCCCGCTCGTGGCCATGTTGGCCACCATCACCGGGATCCTCATGTTCACCTCCGAAGCCCAGCACGGCACGTTGGCGGCCGCACTGACCGCCCGCCCCACCAGGTGGGTGATCGTGACGGCCAAGGCCGCAATTGCGACCACGGTCGGGTTGGTGCTCGGCGCCACCGCAATGGTCGCCGGGTTCGGCGGTGCAGTGCTCGGTGGAGCGGACGTGGGGACGAGCTCGGCCATCGCCTCCCGGGCGGCGTGGGCGCTGCTGTACATCGGCCTTGCTGCCGTGATCGGGCTGGGCGTGGGCATGATCGCCCGCCACAGCGCCGGCGCCATCTCCGGCCTGCTGATGTGGTCGTTCGTGATCGAGAGCCTGTTCGCCCCTGCCCTGCCGAACGGGGTCGTTCACTTCCTGCCCTTCAGCGCCGGCTACCGCCTTCTGGATGCCGGCCCGAGTTTCAAGCCGCCGGTGACCATTGCTCACGAACTCGCCCGACCGGAGTACGCCCTCATCTTCGGCGGCTACGCCTTGATCAGCCTGGCCATCGGAACGCTCCTCCTCTACCGGCGAGATACCAACTGACCCCGTCGCAATCCGACCACGACGAAGCCCGGGCCGATGGGCCCGGGCTTCTCGTCATTTGGACCACAAAAAGACACCCAAGGCTAGAAAAAGGCGGGTCCTCGGGTAGCCTGTGGTCGTGAAGACGACGTACGCCGTCGGTGACGACCACCCCCGCTTCACCTCAGAGCCGAACGAAGGACACCATGCAGACAACGCTTCGCATCGATGGAGCCAACTGCCCGACCTGTTTCAACGAGACCCTCGACGTACTCGGCCAGATTGATGGCGTTCGAGCTGTGAGCGGGTCGTTCGCCGGGCCGTGCATCGAGGTCGACCACGACGACATTGCGCTCGAGGTGATCACAGCGACCGTCCGCGATCGTCTTCACGGGCTCGACGTACTGTCCAGCGAGATCCGGATGTTGCCTCTCGAACCGTCAGTACTCTCGACGAGCTGCTCACATCACCGGGGCGCCGAGCCGCCAGCCGACCCGTTGCTGGGCTCCAGCCTTGTTGACATCGTTCCCTCGATGACGCTCGGTGAGATCGTGACGCTCCATCCGTCCCTGGCCGCCGATCTCGAGCGGCGCGGTCTCGACTACTGCTGCCACGGCGCTCGAACTCTCGCCGTGGCTGCCGCCGAAGCAGGTCTAAATCCGCAGACCGTTGCCGACGAACTGTCGGAGGCACGCGTCGACGAACCGCCTGCGGAGTGGGCGTCGCTGGGTCCGGCCGATCTGATCGATCACATCGTGTCCGTCCATCACCGCTACCTCTGGGCGGAACTCCCTCGCATCAGCGCGCTGGTCGACAAGATCGTCGACGTGCACGGTGCCCGTCATGCCGAGCTCGTCGAGGTGCAACGGCTGTACAACGAGGTCCGCGCCGACTTCGAACCCCACCTCCTCCGAGAGGAGCAGGTGGTTTTCCCGCTGATTCGCGAACTCGTCGATCCTGCGCGGCCGACGGGGTCTGACACCGACGACGTGGCAGTGCAGATCGAAGCGCTGCTCGCCGAACACGAGACCGTCGGCGAGCTCCTCGAGGAACTGAATCGCGTGACTGGCGGCTACGCGACCCCGGCGGACGGTTGCGCCACCTATGCCGTCTGCTACCGCGCGTTGGCTGAACTCGAAGCCGACACGCACCTCCATATCCACAAGGAGAGCAACGTCCTGTTTCCTGCTCTGCCGATCGAGCGAGAGGGCCTTCGTCTCACTCCGTGACGCTGAGGTCAGTCGGCGCTGCGCGCTGCCTCGAGGAGGATGTCGACCCCCGCGAGCATTGCCTCGAGGAGCTCCTCGACGTTGGGCACGAGGTCGGGGCAGGCGATCACCCCGATGTTCATGTTGCCGTCGTAGGAGACGACAGTGATGTTCAACCCGGTTCCCTCCATGAGTGGACCGAAGGGATACATGGCCTCGACCCGGGCTCCCGCGAAGTAGAGGGGGATCGGTGCGCCGATGACGTTGGACACGATGACGTTGTGGACCGGGGCGAGTCGGTCGGCGAGCGAGGCCTCGGAATACAACCTTGTGCCGAGCCGGAACACCGAGGTTGGAATCGCCTCGACGACGTCGGCGATCAGGTCGGACCCGACGGTCGCGTGGACCTCTTTGGCGGCGAGGCTTCCGGCGTGGATCAGCCGGAGTCGCTCCATGGGGTCGGCGACCTGCACCGGGAGGTGGACGAACATGCTCGACACCTGATTGGTCGACTGCTCCCGATGGTCGTGTCCATGGGTGGAGACCGGGACCGAGCACACCAGGGGTGAGTCCGGCAGCCGGTCATAGGTGTTGAGATGGGTGCGCAGGCCCTGGGTGCAGGCAGCCAGGAAAACCTCGTTGATCGTGATGTCGAAGGCCCGAGCGATCGTCTTGAAATGATCCAACGGTGCCAGTCCGACCGCCACCGATCGGTTGGCGGTGAGTGAACCGCTGAACCTGGTGCGTGGCGCGTTGAGCGGATGGGCGGCGTGGTCGGCGCCGCCGAGTCGGCGTCCGACGGCAGTACCAGCCATCTGTAGCAGTGAGGACGAGATGCCGGCCGCTGCGCGCACCTGCCGCAGCGGGTTCGTGATCCGGTTCCAGATTGCCGTCGCGATCACCTGGGTGTCAGGGGGCCGGCGCTCCGGGTGCCAGTCGTCGCGTGGTGCTCTCCGCTTCGGTTTCGGACCCAGATCGAGCAGATCCGCGATCATCTCCATGCCGGCGCCGCCGTCGATCATGCAGTGATGCAGCTTGATGACGATCGCCGCCGAACCATCCTGGAGGCCCTCGATGAGGGTGAGATCCCACAGTGGACGTGAACGGTCGAGTGGCTCCGCGGCGAGCTGCCCGATGTAGTCCGTCAGCTCGCGGTCCGACCCTGTCCCCGGAAGCACATGGCGATACATGTGCTCGTCGAGGTCGAAGTCTGCGTCTTCGATCCAGTAGGGATGATCGATCGAGAACGGAACCTCGACCACTCGGCGTCGCAACATCGGGATCAAATCGAGTCGACCTTCGACATGCTGGCGTAGCTGAGCGAACGAGAAGCCGCCGAGTGCCGTGGACGGGTCGACCACGAGTAGGCCAGTGACGTGGAGCGGGACGGTCGGTCCTTCCAGGTAGAGGTACCAAGCATCTGCGGCCGCGAGGTGTTCCATGCTTCAAGTAGACCTCAGCCAACGAATCTCCGACCAGGGCCAAACGTCAGGTTTGCCTCGTTCTCGGAGCACAGATGTCGACGCGCTCGTCCCTCGGCGAGCCTCCTGGTCGAAGTCCATGCGCCCCATTGCCTCGGCCGGACCGCCGAATCCGGGCTGGCTTGTTTCGCAGCACGAGCGTGCAGATGGCGCGCCATTCGATCTGCGTTGGCCTCGACGGTCTACAGCCAGCCCTTGCGGCGAAAGACGACGAACAATGCACCGGACATCACAAGGATCGTGACGGCTGAGACGATGAACCCGGAGTGGGTGGCGAACCCCGGGTCGGGGACGGTCATGCCGTAGAACCCGGTGATGAGCGTCGGCACAGCGATGATGGCCGCCCAGCTGGTCACCTTCTTCATGACCTGATTCTGTCGGTAGTCGCGCAGGCTCAGGTTGGTCTCGACGATGGTGCTGACCAGGTCGCGCAGTGCGTCGGTGGACTCGCTGACTCGAAGGACATGGTCGTAGACGTCCTGGAAGTAGGGGTACATGTCGGCGGCAACCGCGCTGTGCTCGCGGCGCATCAGTCCGCTGACCGCTTCGCGCATCGGTACCGCCAGCCGGTGAAACCGCACCAGGGCTTGGCGCATCTTGAACCAGTCCTTTTGCTGGGACGGTTCCAATGGTGTGTCGGCGAAGATTCCCTCGCTGACATCGTCGTAGTACTCATCGAACTGCTCGACAGCGTCGAAGTAGCCGTCGACCACCACGTCGAGGAGCCCGTAGAGCAGGAAGCTCACTCCGTACTTGGCGAGGTCTGGTGAGCGGTTCCACCGTTGTAGCACTGGTGCCATCGAGAAGCCCTCGTCTTTTCGGACGGTGATCAGCCACCGGTCGCCGATGAACGCGTCGATCTCCATCTCGATGAGATGAGCTGCCGCTCGATCGACTGCCACGGCGTGGGACGCGAAGAACAGGTGGGTCGCGTAGTGGTCGACCTTGGGGCGCTGATGTTCGCTGAGAGCGTCCTCGACTGCGAGCTCGTGCAGACCGAGCTCGTCGGCGAGTTCGTGGAGCTGTTCCACCGACGGGCCGCACAGGTCGACCCAGACGATGGTCCCGTCGCGTCCGAGATGGTCGGAGACGCCGGCGACCGGGAAGCCCTCAGCGTCGAGAACCCCATTGCAGTACACCCTCGTCTGGGGTTTGGTCATCAGATTCTCCAGAGCTGTCGAGAGATCATTGAAACACTCGCGAGCTGTCCGGCCCGCCACCGGGCTTGGGACGACCGGAGTATTCGGTTTCACCGACACCGACACCGACACCGACACCGACACCGACACCGACACCGACACGACTCCCGACCATCGGGCGCAGAGGCTGGGACCTTCGGCCCTGCTGCGAGCTCGCTTCCCGTGGTCAGATGAGCCGATGCGGGATCGGCTCGGAGTGCTCGACGCGGAGTTCCTCGACATGGAGGACGGCACCGCCCACATGCACATCGCCGGGCTCTGTACGTTCCAGGACCCGGCACCGTCTCTCGGTGAGGTGACGGCGCTGATCGCGTCGAAACTGCACGCCGTTCCGCGCTACCGCCAAGTGGTTCGCCGCGTGCCCCTCGACCTGGGCCGACCTGTCTGGATCGACGACGAGGGTTTCGATCTCTCGTACCACGTGCGGCACACGGCCCTCCCGCAGCCCGGCGGCGACGAAGAGTTGACCGCCTTGATGGGACGCCTCATGTCCCAGCCACTCGATATGGATCGGCCACCGTGGGAGGCTTGGCTCGTCGACGGCCTCGCCGACGACCGCTGGGCGCTCATCTTCAAGACCCACCACTGCATGGTCGACGGCATCGCCGGGATGGGGATGCTCACGGCCGTACTGAGCATCGAGCCAGACCCCGACTTGGAGCCCGGTCCATCGTGGACGGCCACGCCGACGCCGTCCGGAGCGGCGCTCGTCGCCGATGTGTGGGTGGATCTGGTCAAGGACGCGACGACCCGGGTGGCAAGACTTCCCAGCGCGATTCTGCATCCATTGGACACGTCCCGGTCCCTGGTGCAGCTGGCCAGCGGCTTTCGTCGGCTCGGTCGCAGCCTGGCCCGGTCGCCAGGCGACTCGTCCTCGACTGGGATCGGGCCGCATCGCGTCTGGGCCCAGAGTTCGGCTGGCTTCGGCGACATCCGCACGATCCGCGCAGAGCTCGGAGGGACGGTGAACGACGTGGTGCTCGCGGCGATCGCCGGGGCGTATCGCGAGCTGCTCCTGTCCCGGGGCGAGGATCCTGCGGACACTGTGGTCAGGGTCGGGATCCCGGTGTCGATGCGCGCCCCGGGTAACGAACAGGTCACTGACAACGAAGTGTCGGCGATGGTGGCCGATCTGCCCGTCCACCTCGCGGATCCGGTCGACCGGCTGCAGTGGGCGAAGTCCGAGATGATCGAGCTCAAGAACTCTCACGAGGCCGAGGCGGGCGCTGCGCTGTTCAGTGTGGCGGAGTTCGTTCCGTCGGCCCTCGTGCGCGCCGGGACCCGCCTCGTCATCGCCGCCGAGCATCTTCGACCACAGGGCATCCTCAACACGATCGTCACGAACGTGCCCGGTCCGCAGTTCCCCGTCTTCTGCCTCGGTCGCGAGATGTTGTCGGTCGTCCCCTTCGTCGGCCTCAGCTACGGCGTGCCGATCGTGACGGCCGTCATCTCGTACAACGGTCGGTTCTACTTCGGGGTGACCGGTGATCTCGGGACGGCGCCTGATGTGGGTGTCCTCGCCGACGCGATCGGTCCGGCGATAGTGGAACTCCGAAGCGCCGCGTTGAAAGGCTGACCCGCCCGAACGGTCAGCTGGAGCGCATCGCGTTGGCCCCGATGGTGCCCAGCACGTCGTCGAAGCCTCCGACGAGGCACTCCAGTAACACGTCGGGGTCCGGCACGGCCGAACCATCGCTGACGACCCCAACGCACGCGATGCCGACGTGGGAGACGAGCGCGATGTTGATCGCAGCGCCGGTGGGCGGAGCGAACGCGTACTCGCGGAGCATCTCGGCACCGGCGAGGTAGGAGCGCGACGGGATGCCCGGCACGTTGGTGACGACCGCATCGACGTGCTTCAGCATGCTGCCGAGAACCTCGGTGGTGACGGTCACCGGAAGCCGGTCGAGCACGACGGCGATGGCGTCGCTGTGGGTCAGAGCCGGTTCGGACCTCCAGTGTCGGGCGATCTCGCCCAGGCGCTGCATCCGCTCGAGTGGATCCGAGATGCCGGTTGGCACGGGGAACCGCGCTGGGGCGAAGTGGTTTCCGCCCGCCGCCTCGCCCGCTTGACGAAGGCTGATCGGCATCGTCAACCGCAGCTCGTCAACCACCACGTCGTGACAGTCGTGGTACAGGCGAAGGCCCTCGACCACCGCTGCGAGGAACGCATCGTTGGTCGTGCAGCCGGCCGCGTGGGCGGCCGCCTTCAGATCGTCCAACGACATGTCGATCGAGTCGAACCGTCGGTGGAGACTGCGGTCGGTGAGGATCGGCGAGGCCGACTGCGGGACGGGTGCCAACATCCTGCCGATCGATGAGGCCATCCCGCCGGCCCGCCGCAGGCTGCCGATCGGGTCACGTGCGGTGCCGAACGCAGCGCGCACACTGAGGAGCGGGAGGTCGATGGCCACACGCATCGCGGAGCGGGTCGCGCCGATGAGCGCATCGCGCACGGTGGCGACCGCGCCGATGTCGCCGGGTACCGGCTCGGGTGGCAGGTCCGGAGTGGGGGAGTTGCGTCGATCGTCGAGGATCGACAGCGCCAGCTCGATGCCACCGACACCGTCGGTCACCGTGTGGTGGATCTTCTGGACGAAGGCGGCGCGGCCGCCCTCCATGCCCTCGACGAGGGTGAACTCCCACAGCGGCCGCGCCCGATCGAACGCCGCGATCGAGAGAGGTTCGACGATGTCCAGCACATCTCGCAACGTCCCTGGGGATCGGACGCTCGTCCGGCGCAGGTGGTAGGAAAGGTCGACTCGGGGGTCGACGACCCATCGGGGCGGGCCGATCCTCAGCGGCGGCACGATCACCCGCTGCCGCAGCCGGGGAATGATTCGTGATGCGTAGTCGATCCGCTCGACGAGTCGGTCCCAGTCGGGCGCTCGGTCGAGGATGGCGATTGCCGTGATGGTCGAGCGCAGGACCGGATCCTTCTCGATGTCCCACAGCACGGTGTCCGATGGACTCATGTGGTCGCGAGAACGATCGCGAGTGGCGTGGTCTTCAGTTGTCATGGCTGACTCCGAGCAGGTTGTGTTCATCGACCCAAACAAGCAGGGGTGGAAGGATCACCATGGCGCTCAGCAGAGCGATGGCGATGGTGATGGCGACGATCGCTCCGAAGTCCCGCAGCAGCGGCAGCGGCGAGAACAGCAGCACGGCGAACCCACCGACCGTGGTGAGCGATGAGGCGAAGAACGCTCGACCGGTGCGGGCGGCGGCCACATCGAGGGCCTCGGACGGCCCGAGTCCACGTCGACGTTCCTCCAGGTGGCGGAACAGGATCAGCGACGCGAACTCTCCGCAGATGGCAATGACGAGCGGACTGCTCACGGTCGTCAGCGGGCTCACGGTGATGTGCGAGAGCTTGACCGCCGTGGCCGCGAAACCGACCGCGAACACGATCGGGAGCATGACCAGGAGCGCCTCCGGTATCCGGCGAAAGCGGATGAGGAGCCAGAGGAACACCCCGCCGAGTGCGAGGTAGGTGAGCATCAGGCGGTTGGCGGTGAGGTTGTCGAGGAGCCCGACGCCGATCACCGCGAGCCCCGACGGAGTTGCGGTGATCCCTTCGGGTGGGTGCACGTTCGCGCGGATGTCGAGCGTGACCTCCTTGCGGACCTCCAGTGTCGACGGGCCGGTCGAGAAGAGGACATTCGCCGCCTTGTCGTGGTCGGCGACCATCGATCGTTGGAGGTCGCGGGGCGCCAGGTTGAAGGCTTGACGGAGATCGTCGCCGGTCGGAGCGAGAGGAGAGGCCCCTGGCACCTTCATGAGGTAGTAGATCGTGGTGGGAAGGCTCGAGACGGTGGCGAGCTTGCCGGGGTACTTCTCCAGCTCGGCGATGGCGAACGAAGTGACGAACGAACTGACCTGGTCGGTGAACACGCCGCCCTGGCCCTGGAGGTACACCCCGAGCTCGCTGGAAGCTCCGGTCTGGCGCTGCATGTAGTCGATGTCACGAATCACCTGGCTGCCCTGGTCGACCCATTTGTTGGGGTCGGTTTGGATCGGGGTGGCCCGCTCGGCGAACAGGCCGGCGACGAACAGCGCGACGGTGAGGAGCGCCAGTGGAACGGCGAGCGCTCGCGGCACGTGCGCCAGGCCGGTCATGGCGCGCTCGACCACCGGCTGATGACGGCTTCGGGTTGAGGGCGAACGCATCTCGCGCCACGCAATCGCCGCCGTCGGTACGACGAGGGCCGAGAGGAACACGAACACGACGCCGACAGCGAGTAGTACTCCGAAGTCGCGGATCATCGGTGTCAGCGAGGCGCGCAACGCGAGGCAGGCGATGGTCGCGGCGACGGTGGCGACGAGAAGCGCTGGGCCGATCCGACGGAGGGTCTCCTCGAACGGTGAGTGCTCAGCATCGAGGGTGATCTCCTCCTCGATGCGGTTGTGGACCTGGATCGCGAACTCGACGCCCAAACCGATGAGAATCGGGAGGCCGGCGATGGTGACGATGGACAGCTTGAACCCGATGAAGCCGAGGACGCCGAACGTCCAGACCACCCCGATCGCCATCGTGAGCAGCGGGATCAACCTCGAGCGGACCCGGAACACTCCGAACAACACGACGAGCATGACGAGGAGCGCGATGCCGCCGAGCACCATCATCCCGCTCATGAGGTAGTCGTTGATGTCCTTCAGTAATGCCGGTGCGCCGGTCGTCGAGGTCGTGAATCCGTCGAAGCTCACGTGGCGGACGGCGCGATCGACGGCCACCGTGGCGGCACCTTCCTGCTGGGTCGTCTGATTGCCCTCGAACCGGACCACCATCTGAGCTCGCGTTGCGTTGGCGAAGGTCGGCTCGGCGCCCGGAGGCGTCGGGAAGAACGGCCGGATGGCCTCACGGACGTTCCCTTGGTTGTCGAGGAGGAGGAACTCGAGCCAGTTGCGATTGTCGTAGCTCTGTGACCCGGCGTCACTCAGCCGCTTCAGTGTGGCGGCTGCGTCGCCGAGTCGGATCGCCTGCTTGGCCGGATCGGACTCGCGGCGAGTCGCGGCCAAGAGAATCTTGCCCGCCACGCTGGAGCTCGGGTCGCTCGAACCCGGCGCCGCGGCCACGAGCGACTGGTTCCAGTCCATGGCCGACAGTGGTGTCGCGGTGGCCAGGACGCCGGGAGTACGGTCCAACTCCTTCTGGAGTGCGGCCAATTTCTTTCGGTTCGCGGGCGTGAAGAGGTCGAGACCGTTCTTGCCGGGTTCGGCGGTGAAGACGGTGATCATCGCCTGGCCGCCAAAGAGCGTCTGATAGCGCTCGTTGTCGGTCGCGACTTTCGAGTCGGCGTTGAGGTAGCTGTCCTGGCCGGTTGCGAAGGTCAACCGGGTGGCTCCGACGGCCAGGATCAGCGAGAGGGCGATCGCGGATCCGAGCACCGCTTTCGGCTTGCCGCTCAACACACCTGCGAGACGAGCCCAGATCTGGTTCATGCGATCCCCCCCTTCGTTCCAGAGTGTCCGCCTGCGGCCGCCCGAAGCGGTAGGGCCTTCGGTCCCAACCTGTCGTTCGTTCTGAGCAGGCCGCACCTCGTCTCGACTCCGCCGCGGGGACCGCCTCCTCGTCGACAGGCACCCGGCCCACCAGCGCGCTTCACCTTCCCCAACATCGCCATCATCAGCATCCACCCCCCAGCCCGTGCAAGGCCCGCGTCAACGGCACCACCCTGACCTACCCGGGATCAGAATTTGACGCCTGCTTCCACAGAACCCGACGCACGGGCTGACCCACGTCGGTCATGACATGACGATGGTCCGGTTGAGTCGAAGGTCAGCGAGTAGCGGGGACGGGAGCGTCGCGTTGACCGAAAATGGTCTCGGCCGTCACTGGTCGAGCCAGGTGGGCGAAGTCGTCGGCGAGGTCGATGAGTAGATCGTCGACGGTGATCATCCCGACCAGGGTGCCCTCCCGCATCACTGCGAGCCGTCGCAGGCAATGCGTGCTGAACAAGGCGTACGCCTCGTGCAGATCTGTATCGGCATCGATGGTCACAACGGGTGCGCTCATCACCGAGTCGACCCGCGCGTCTGCGGGAACATCGCGGGCGAGTCCTCGCCTGACCAGGTCTCGATCGGTCACGACGCCGACCAGCTGACCCCCGTCGAGCACCGCCAGAGCGCCGGCGCCCGATTCCTCCATCAGCATCGCTGCCTGGCGAAGTGTGCCGGTCACCTCAATCGTGACCGCCGAACCACGTACTGCGTCAATCGTGTGCATGTTCTGCCTCCTGGTTATCCAAATTCTCCTCAGAACGAGCGCCACGAGGCAGAGTCGAAGGTCCTGACTTCCAGCGACGGATCGCATCTCACTGTTTCTCCGGTGAGCGACGGCGCTTCGGGTTACTGTTCGGCTCGCGCCGTCTGATTCAGGGGATCTTGACCAGCACGACGACATGAACGGGAGTGCGAAGTGAACGTTGCCGTACTCGGCGCCGGGTCGTGGGGAACGACATTGGCGTCATTGCTGGCCGTTGGGAACGACACCGTCGTCTGGGCCCGCGACACCGAGGTGGCGGACGAGATCACCGTTCGCCATTCCAATCTGGCCTACCTACCGGACATCGAACTGTGTCCTTCCCTGCGGGCGACCACCGACCTGCGGGCTGCGTTGCACGCGGCCGACATGGTCGTGCTTGCCGTGCCATCGCAATACTTCCGGTCCGTCGTCGAACTGGTGCGCCCTGATGTGCCGACCGACGCTGCCCTCGTCTCGGTGACCAAGGGGATCGAACTCGAGACCGGGTTCCGCATGAGCGAGGTCATCCTCGACGTGTTGGACCACGACCCCGACCAGGTGTGCGTGTTGTCGGGTCCGAATCTCGCGAGGGAGGTGGCGGCCGGTCAGCCCTCGGCAACCGTGCTCGCCTGTAGCGACGCGGCGCGGGCGGAACAGTTGCGGCAGGTGATCACCACGGAATCGTTCCGAGTGTTCACGAACAGCGATGTGGTCGGCTGTGAGGTGGGTGGCGCGGTCAAGAACGTGATCGCCATCGCCGCCGGCATCGGCGACGGGCTCGGCTACGGCTGGAACACCAAGGCAGCGCTCATCACCCGCGGGCTTGCCGAGATCGAGCGCCTCGGTATCGCGATGGCGGCGCACCCGATCACGTTCCTCGGGCTCGCCGGCAACGGCGACCTCACCGCGACCTGTAGCAGCCCACAGAGCCGCAACCGCCACGTTGGCGAGGAACTCGGGAAGGGACGCTCCCTCAGTGCCATCACCGCCGACATGATGATGGTCGCCGAGGGCGTCAGTAGCACCCCAGCCATCGCGGCGCTCGCGCAACGCCTCGGGGTTCCCATGCCGATCACGCGCAAGGTCGAAGCCGTACTGAACGGCTCGCTCTCACCCGTCGAGGCGGTCCGCCAGCTCATGGAGTTCGAGCCGGGCGCCGAGTTCGAGGACATCGACTGAGGGTGCGGTTCAGCGCGTCGAGGTGACTGGCGGCCGATCCGAAGACGCCGGTCGGGGCGTCTCGTACATCTCCTCGACGAGGTCTGCGAACAGTGTGGTAGTGACATCGCGTTTCACCTTGAACGTCGGAGTGAGCTCGCCGCCGGCGACCGACAATTCGCGCGGGAGCAGGCGCCACGCCTTGATCTGTTCGATCGGCGCCCGACCCTGGTTCACCCGGTCGACGGCGTTGGCGATCTCGGTGTGCAGCGCCGGATCTTCGAGCAACGATCCGAAGTCGGCGAGCTTGTGGTGGTGGTCGGCCCATCGGCCGACGGCCTCTGCGTCGAGTGCCAGGAGCAGAGTGAGATACGACCGCCCGTCGCCGACGACGACCGCCTGAGCGATGAGGGGCTCGGCCAGCAGCCTCGTCTCCAGCGCCTGTGGCGCAATGTTCTTCCCACTCGAGGTGATGATCAGATCCTTCTTGCGTCCGGTCACGAAGACGTAGTTGTCGGCGTCGATTCGGCCGAGATCGCCGGAGTGCATCCACCCCTCGGGGTCGATCAGCTCGGCGGTCTGCACCGGGTCGTTGTAGTAACCCGCAGTCACGCTCTCGCCGCGGGCGAGGATTTCGCCGTCCTCGGCGATGCGCACCTCGAGGCCGGGCATCGGACGACCGACCGAGCCGATGCGGATGGCGTTGGGCGGATTGAGGGTGGTCGGCCCACCATCCTCGGTCTGCCCGTACACCTCGGCGATCGGAAGCCCGAGCATCGAGAACCACCACAGCAGGTCGGGGTCAACGGGCGCGGCGCCCGAGACGAGGATCCGGGCCTGGTCGAGCCCGATCTGCCGGCGGATCGGCGCGCCGACGAGTCGGTCGAGGAGCGCGTACTGCGCTCGATCGACCACTGCGAGCCGAGCTCGGGCGAGCACACCGGGGCGAGTCTCGGCGCGAAGCGCGTCAGCTCGACGTCGGCCCGCGCGGAGGTAGGCCTGGGCGAGGGT
>JBBQLA010000001.1:0-35855 GCA_038327485.1 Acidimicrobiales bacterium | reverse complement strand
CGGTATGCCGCTCGCCGACGTCCGTGTGGAGCCGCAGGAGCTCAGAGCGAGCGCCGCAAAGACAAGAGGCGTCACGACTCGGAGGAGGGCTCGGGAGGTCACGATGGGTCCTTTCGTCACGTCCCCGCGCCGCGGCGTCGCGGACGCGCTGATGAAACGCTACGGATGAACGTACGATCCGATCCTGAGAGGCGACTGGGAGGTTCCTGGGAGAACCTGGAGAATCCTCAGGCGCTCAAGTCATCATCTCGGGTCACACGCCCATCCCCAACCCACCGAGACAGGCGATGGCGTGTCGGTGGTCCCACTTCACGCGGCGCTCACCACCGTCGTCGACTGATTGAGCCAGGAGTGACTGCGGGAATCCGGATTGGCGGCAGCTTCGAATCCGAGGGAAGCGTTGGAGCGGTTGATCAGCTCTGCCGACCGCAAGGCCGCGCGCTGTGCGAGGGGGAGAGGCGTCATGAGAATCTTGGTGGTTCGAGGACGAGCGTTCGATGTCGTCGTCGCTGCGTCGGGGCCTCGAGGCCGAGGGCTACATCGTCGACATTGCTGAGGACGGCCCAGTCGGGCTGCGGATGGCGACCGAGTTCGATTTCGATGCTGTCGTGCTCGATGTCATGTTGCCGAGCCTCAACGGGTTGGTCGTCGCACGGCGTCTCCGATGACATGCTCCGTCGATTGAATTCGCTCCGCCGTCGGATCGCGTCGACTCGAGTACGGATCACGATGGTGTTGGTCGTCGGCGTTGGGCTCGGCGCGGCTCGGCACTCCAACGAGGACCTGTGGACCAATTGCGCACCATCGCCGCGCTGATCCCAATCCGCTCGGCCGGAGAAGCGACGAAACCCCTGCCGTAGCAGGGGTTTCGGAGAGAGCGGGTGAGGAGAATCGAACTCCCGTATGCAGCTTGGGAAGCCAAATTTCGGCCGTTCCCGGCCAAACCGTGCCGGCCCGCTCAGGGGCGCTCCCCCTTGAAAACAAAGGGCTGGAGGCCCACATGCGTTCCGGCATGTTCCTTCTGATTTCGAACTGTTCCGTGGAGGTTTGCGCGACATTTGCGCGATATGGTCCCGCTGTGCCGGGGAATCACGACTCCACCCCCGATGTTGTGATTGCGGTGCAAACCTTTACCGTCACCTTGCTGATGAGTCGACCAACCGGCACGCGGGACCGGACTCGTACTCACTCGTCTTGTCGCACATGAAATTCGACGCGGTGCAGGACAGTGTCGTCATCGATGGGCCCCGCATGGGCTGCCCGTCTGCGCAGACTCTCTCGGTCGGGTTCTCCCGTTCGAGCGAGATCGTCCGCCGTGATCGATGAGAACGGCAGCAAGTCGATGTCGTCGATCTCGATCGTCACCGAGCCAATCCGATAGATGCCCCCAACCTTGACCCTGGGCTGTGCCCAGAGGCGATAGGAAACAGTGATCGCTCCGTCTGCCACGCGGTCACGGAGCTCAGGGCTGAACTGCACACCCTGATCCTCTCGCACTTGTCTCCTCATGCTGGGACAGTTGTGTTGATGTTGGCCGGTTCGTTCGTCGAACTCAAACGGTCCCGGATTTTCTCACGTAGTTCTCATGGTGGCTCGAGGTGGGCGGCTGTGACGTGCGGGTAGGTTCGTTTGAGATCGAGAGTTGGAGCCGAGCGGGCGACGGCCGGGGAGGGATCTGATGCTGCGCCTGGCTCTGCGGTCTGCTCGCGCCCACTGGCGGCGGTTCGTTCTCACTGTTGTTGCGGTGGTGCTTGGTGTGTCGTTCGTGGTCGGGTCGTTCGTGCTGACCGACACGTTGTCGGCGTCGATTGATCATCTCCTCGCCGACGCGACAGGTCACACGGACTTCGTGGTTCGGGCCGCCTCCGAGAGCGGCGGCGGCGGCGGAGATTTCGGCGAAGGCGGTGGGATTGCTGGTTCGCGGGGGTCAGTTCCAGCGGAACTATTGACACGGATCAGGGCGGTCGTCGGGGTGACAGAAGTCGATCCGACCGTCATCGGCGAGGCTGAATTGTTGGACAAGGCCGGCAAGACCTCCAACTTTGATTTCACCGCGATCAGCAATTGGCCTGACCACCCTGAGATGAGCGCTGTGCGGCTGCTGGCAGGCCGGGCTCCGGCGAATCCTGACGAAGCGGTGATCGACACCACCACGGCGCGCGACCGTCAGTTGGAACTCGGCAGTCGTCTGCGAGTTGCAACACGTCGGGGAGTCATCTCAGCTCACGTGGTCGGCCTCGCCGAGCGGGGTGGCGGAAACCTCGGCATCGCCGGAACGATTCTCGCGTTCACGACTCCTCGAGCACCGAACTCGTGGGCACTGCCGGGCAGGTTGACAGCATCAGCGTGCGAGTCGCCCCGGGGTTGAATAAGGATCTGATCCGATCTGCGCTCATCGGAGTTGGCGGATCGAACGCGTCGGTCTTCAGCGCAGATGCTCTGTTGGCCAGTGCACGGCAACAGGTCCAGGCGGGATTGGTGCAGTTCAACGGCCTGATGTTTGGGTTCGCCGCCCTCACGCTGTTCGTCAGCTCGTTTTTGATCTGGAACACCTTCTCGATGGTGGTGGCGCAACGACGCCGCGAGCTGGCATTGCTGCGCGCCGTGGGGGCGTCACGGCGGCAGGTGTCGCGGTCGGTGGTCGGGGAGGGCATCGTTGTCGGGACAGTCGCGTCAGTGTTGGGGCTCCTGTTCGGGGTGCTCATCGCTGTTGGTCTCCGCGCGTTGCTCGGCGCGCTGAGCATCCCGCTCCCGTCGACGTCGCTCGTCGTCGCCCCCCGCACCATCATCGTCGCAGTGGCGGTCGGCCTGGGCGTCACGCTGATGTCAGTGATCGGGCCAGCTCGGCGAGCGACACGAATTCCGCCAGTAGCGGCCTTGCAAGACGCTGCGGTGCCGCCTGTTCAACGCGGCCGACGCGGTCCCGCCGTCGGAGTCGTCGCTCTAACAGTTGGGGTGGGGCTCGGGACGCTCGGACTGTTACGAACAACGATGACGACCGGGTCGCGGATGGGATACATCGGCGCAGGCGCAGCGCTCGCCGTTCTCGGGGTGACCGTGTTAGCCCGATTTCTCGCCGCGCCGATCATCAGCGCGATCGGGGCGCCTTTGCAACGTCTGGGCGGCGTTCCGACCCGGTTGGCCCGACAGAACGCTGTGCGGGACCCACGCCGAACAGCGGCGACAGCGTCGGCGCTGATGATCGGCCTGGCGCTCGTTGCGGCCACGCTGGTCCTCGGCGAGTCAGTCAAGACCGCGTTCGGCGGAGCGTTACGCGCCTCGATCCGCGCCGATGTGGTGGTCGACGCGGACGGGATCGTGCCGTTCAACGCCTCGATCATCAAGGCGATCGCCTCCACCAAAGGGGTTCGAGCTTCGGTTCCATTGACCCGCGCCCGAGCGTCGTTGGCGGGACCCGGAGATCACAACCACATCGGGATCACCATCGGATCGATCCGATCGATCTCGACGGTGGTCAACCCCGCGTTTCTCAACGGCGGTTGGCCGATCGATCGAGCGCACGTCGCGGTGTCGAAGAGTTTCGCCGACGAACAGAAACTGAAGATCGGGAGCAAGCTCACAATCCATGCGGGCAACGCCGATCGAGTCCTTATCGTTGCCGGCATCTACGAACGCGACGAACTCCTCGATGACGCCGTCGGCAGTGACGCAACCATCTCCGGACTCAACGGCCTCGAGATCGTCACCAAAGTGATTTTGGTGAACACCCGCGACTCATCGCCCGCTGTTCTCTCGGCTCTGGCGAGCTCAAGCGCAGTGGTGCCGAACTCGTCAGCCCGAACCGCCGACGACTACGTAACCAGCCAAACCAACGCACTCGACTTGGTACTCGGCATCGTTGATGTGCTGCTCCTCTTCGCGGGCGCTGTCGCCGCGATGGGAATCGCCAACACACTCGCGCTCTCCGTCGTCGAACGCACCCGAGAACTCGGGCTCCTCAGAGCAGTCGGGATGCAACGCCGACACATGCGCCGAATGGTCCGAATCGAAGGAGTGCTCGTCGCCCTACTCGGCGGCGTACTCGGACTGACGCTCGGCGTCGCGTTCGGATCAGCCAGCGCCGCAGCCCTCCCCCCCGCAACAGCGCAACTCACCTACCCGCCAGGGCGACTCGTGCTCTTGTTTGCCGCCGCCGGCCTCCTCGGAATCATCGCAGGCGCACTCCCAGCACGACGAGCCGCCCGCCTCGACATCCTCACCGCCATCGTCGACACGTGACCACTCACCGAAGACCTCACCCATTTTTAGATACCGTCAACAGCACTCGGGTCAAGGAGCCGGATCGCGACGAGGACGCCGTCCGGCAGTCGGATAAGCAGGCGCGATCGGCGATCGGTGAATCACGTATCCGGCAACAGTTCCGGGGCCTGCAGCTGGCGAAGGCGTGCGAGCGCGGTGGGGGGGAAGAGCACGACGGACAAGAGTCCGGCCGAGACGAGCGCGGCCGCGGTCACTGGCTCGATGGCGTCGATGGCGACGCCGATCTGGGTCGCGGTGACAATGAAGGGAAGGGACGTCGCCTGGAGTAACGCGGCCACCGGTGTAGCGGAGCCGAGCGAGCGGCGGTAGAGCAGCATCGCGGGCAGGCCGCGCGCCAGGAGGAGCGCGACCAGGAACACCGGTACTCGCGCCAGCGCGGAGGGGTGGTCGGTGAGGGCTCTGAGGTCGAAGCGCACACCGCTCGTCACGAAGAAGACCGGAATGAGGAACCCGTAGCCGACAGCGTCGAGCTTCACCCGGAATTGGGGGTGCGTCATGGTGTCGCGGTCGATGGTGCCGAGGAGCGCGCCGGCGATGAACGCCCCGAGAATCGTTTCGAGGCCGGTCTTCGCGGCAAGTGCAACGAACCCGATCAACAGTGCCACGGCGATACGCACGCGTATCTCTGCGGTCGTGTCCTGCAGGCTCACGAGGACCCGGTCGAGTCGCGCGCTGCGCCCGGCCTTGGCCAACACGATCCCGACGATCGCGATGACGACGACGAAGAACGCGAGCGTCGCGAGCTTGCTGGCGGTGCCGCCCTCGGACTCGGAGAAGAAGAGGGAGAGGAGGATGACTGCGCCGAAGTCGGCGACGGTCGCACCGGCGATCGTGAGGCGACCGACGGGGCGATCTGCCGCGCCCGCGTCCTTTAGTACGGGTACGACCAGCCCAAGAGACGTCGCCGCCAGAGCGATGGCGACGAAGAACGGGTTGCGAACCCAGTTCGCAGCGTGGAATGCGATGCCGAACCCGAACCCGATGGCGAGGGTCGCGCCGAAGCCAAGCACGGTGACGCGAAGTGCCTCTCCCTTCAAGGCCATCAAGTCGATCTCGATCCCGGCGAGGAACAGCAAGAACGCGAGCCCAACGAGGGAGAGCACCTCGATCGGGGTATCGACGTGGACCCAGCCGAGCACAGACGGCCCGACGATGATCCCGGCGACGATCTCGAGTACCACGCTCGGGACCTTCACCTTCGGGATCAGGCGGGCGACCAGCGGCGCGCCGACCGCGATGAGGCTGATGAGCAGCAGTCCGTTGAAGCCGAGGTCCTTGCTCACAACCCGTAGGCCTCGAGGAGCCGGAGCCACACCTCGCTGACCGTGGGGAAGGAAGGCACCGCGTGCCACAGCCGGTCGACGGTCACCTCGCCCGCGACGGCGACCGTGGCCGAGTGGAGAAGCTCCTGCACGCCGGGCCCGACGAACGTGGCGCCGACGATCACCCGCCGGTCCTCGTCGATGACGAGCTGGCTCGTGCCACTGATGCCCTTCCCCAGCACGCTCGCGCCGGCGACATCGCCCGTGCCGTGACGAACGACCCGCACATTCAGCCGCGACGCCCGGGCCTGGGCCTCAGTCAGCCCGACCGCGGCGACCTGCGGGTCGGTGAAGGTCACCCTCGGCACGCACGCGTGGTCGGCGACAGCGGCAGCGTCCTTACCGAGGATGACGTCCGCAGCGATGCGCGCCTGGTACTTGCCCATATGAGTCAGTAGCGAGCGCCCGTTGCAGTCTCCGACCGCATACAGCCATGCTCCGGGGACTCCGAGAGCTCGCAAGCAATCGTCGACCGGTATGAACTTGCCGGCTTCGAGGCCGACCACCTCGAGGCCGAGGTCGCCCGTCGACGGTCGGCGCCCCGTGGCCACCAGGATCTCGTCGCCGACGAGCGACGTACCGTCGGCGAGGATCGCTGTGATCGGCCCGTCACCGTCGCGTCGCACCTCGGACAGGCCCACTGCGGTGTGTATGTCGATGCCCTCGGCTCGTAGGGCAGCTTGCACCTCGGCGCCGGCGAAGGGCTCTTCTCGAGCGAGGAGGCTCGGCGCAGCCTCGATGAGGCTGACGTCCGAGCCGAGGCGCTTGAACGCCTGGGCCATCTCGAGGCCGATGGGGCCGCCGCCGAGCACGAGCAGTCGGCGAGGGACCGCCTTGGCCGAGGTGATCTCCCGGTTCGTCCAAGGGCTCGCGTCGGCGAGGCCTGGGACGGGGGGGACGGCTGCGCTGGTGCCGGTCGCCAGCACCACTGCACGCGCCGCGGTCAGGCGGCGTAGGTCGCCCGTCGGGCCCGTGACGTCGATCGTACGTTCGCCGGTCAGACGACCCGCGCCGCGGATCACCTCGATGCCGCGGTCGGTCAGCCAGGGCAGCGACCCGGTGTCGTCCCAGTCGCTCGTGAACCGGTCGCGTATGGCGAACGTCGCCTCAGCGTCGACCTCACCGGTCACCGCCGGCGCGGCGCCCGGCACCCGTCGCGCTGCGGCGAGGACGTCGCCCGGTCGCAGCAGGACCTTCGACGGGATGCAGCCCCAGTACGAGCACTCACCGCCGACGAGCTCGCGCTCAACGATGGCGACCGACAGGCCGCCCTCGGCGCAGCGTCCGGCCGCGTTCTCCCCCGCAGGTCCGGCGCCGACCACGATGACGTCGAAGTCGTGTGTGTCCAGGTCGCTCATGATCAGCCCCTCCGGAGGAGAAAGTCGAGGACGAGGCCGGTCCAGCCCGTCTGGTGCGATGCACCGAGACCGGCTCCGGTATCGCCGTGGAAGTACTCGTGGAACGGGATGCAGGCGTGCCACTCGGGGTCGTCGTGGAACTTCTCGTACCCACCGTGGACCGGACGGCGCCCGTCGGGACCCTCGCGGAACGTCCCGATGAGGCGGCTCGCCAGATCGTCGGCGATTGCATCGAGCGAGAGGAGATTGCCGGACCCGGAGGGGTGTTCGACGAGCAGGTCATCGCCGAAAAACCGCCCGTACGCGCGCAGAGACTCGACCACGAGGGCGTTCACGGGGAACCACACGGGACCTCGCCAGTTCGAGTTGCCGCCAAACAGACCAGTCGTGCCCTCAGCGGGCGCGTAGTCGACGCTCATATCGGCGCCGTCGAGGTGCAGAACAAACGGGTGTTCGCGGTGCATGGCCGACACCGACCTGATGCCGTGGGGCGACAGCAGCTCGTCCTCCGACAGCAACCGGGCGAGGATCCGCTCCAAACGGTCGGGACCCACGATGGCGAGCAGCCGCCCGTCGGCACCGTCGCGGACGTGGTGCTGATCAATGTGTTGCGCGAACTCGGGTTTGTTCTCCACGAACCAGCGCAGGTGGGCCGCGAAGTCGGGGAGCGCGTCGAGGGTGCGCTCGCCGAGGGTGGTCGCGGCGCACAGCGGCAGCAGGCCGACCATCGACCGCACCCGGAGCGGGATTGACTCATCCTCGAGCCGTAGCACGTCG
This sequence comes from Acidimicrobiales bacterium, assembly GCA_038327485.1. GTDB lineage: Bacteria > Actinomycetota > Acidimicrobiia > Acidimicrobiales > Microtrichaceae > JBBQLA01. Next base: position 28,117 of record JBBQLA010000001.1, on the reverse strand, counting down.
TAGTAGAAGCCGTCCTCCTCGTCCCAGAGGCCTCGGTCGTGGATCGCGGTGGCGATGTACGCGAAGTGTTCGAGGAACTTCGTGCACATGTCCTCGTATTCGAGCGAGTGACGCTCGGCGAGGACGAGGGAGATCTCGAGCATGTTGAGGCAGAACATCGCCATCCAGCCGGTCGCGTCGCTCTGCTCCAACCGACCCGGAACCGGCAAAGGGGCGCTCCGGTCGATCGGGCCGATGTTGTCCATGCCGAGGAAGCCGCCCTGGAAGACGTTGTCGCCGTCCTCGTCCTTGCGGTTCACCCACCAGGTGAAGTTGAGGAGCAGCTTTTGGAAGATGCGGGCGAGGAAACCGAGGTCGGTCGAGCCATCGATCTCAAACACGCGTAACGCCGCCCATGCGTGCACCGGCGGGTTGACGTCGCCGAAGGCCCACTCGTAGGCCGGGAGCTGGCCATTGGGATGCATGAACCACTCGCGGCACATCAGGAGCAGCTGGTCCTTCGCGAATTGCGGGTCCACGTGCGCGAATGCCACGCATTGGAACGCGAGGTCCCATGTGGCGAACCAGGGGTACTCCCACGTGTCGCACACGCTGATGACATCGTGGCTGTTGAGGTGGCGCCACTCGTGGTTGCGGCCGAAGCGGTGGCCGTCGGGCGGTGTCGGACCGGTCGGGTCGCCGTCGAGCCAGCGGGCGACGTCGTAGTGGAAGAACTGCTTGGTCCAGACCATCCCGGCGAACGCCTGGCGGGCGATGGCCTGCGCTTCGGGGTCGAGGTGCCCCAACTTTCTCGCGTAGAACTCGTCGGCCTCGCGCCGGCGGGCCTTCATCGTGATGGCGTGGGTCCTCGAGACGTCTCCGCCGGCCGGCGCCAGCCGGAGCCGCAGCTCAGCCGTTGCCCCGGCCGGGAGAGTGAACTGGTACCAGAGGCTTGCCTTGGTGCCGACACTGTCGCCGTTGACGGTGTCGGCACCGGCAGTCACGTGATCGTTGATGCCGTCCTTCGGAAACGGGGTCGATCCGGGCGTGCCGAAGAGTCGCCCAGTGTTCGATTCGTTCTCACAGAACAGCGGTGTGCCGCCTTCGTCGCCGACGAGGGTCATGCTCCCGAGGCTGTGGTGCTCGGCGACGAGGGCGCCCTCCTTCGCGACGATGCGCGGCTTGCGGTCGTCGACGCCCCACGCCCAGGTGTTGCGGAACCACAGCGTCGGAAGGACGTGCAGTGTTTCCTCCTCCGGGCCCGCGTTGCGCACCGTCAACGTGATGCAGGTGTCGCTCGGGTCGGCCTTGGCGTAGTCGACGCTGATGTCCCAGTAGCGGTCTTCGTCGAAGATGCCCGTGTCGAGCAACTCGTACTCTGGTACGTCACGGCCGCGCCGACGGTTCTCGGCGACGAGGTCGGCGTAGGGAAACTCGCGCTGGGGGTACCAGTAGCGCCAGCTCAGGTGGGAGTGGGTCGGCGTCGCGTCCAGGAACCACCAGTGCTCCTTCGCGTCCTCGCCATGGTTCCCCTCGTTGCCGGTGAGACCAAAGATCCGCTCCTTCAGGATCGGGTCCTTTCCGTTCCAGAACGCCCACGCGAAGCAAAGGCGCTGGGGCTCGTCGGAGAGCCCGCCGAGGCCGTCCTCGTTCCATCGGTACGCTCGGGAGCGCGCGTCGTCGTGCGAGAGCTCTTCCCAGGCCGTCCCTGCAGCGCTGTAGTCCTCTCGGACGGTTCCCCACGCCCGTTCTGCGAGATACGGGCCCCACATACGCCACTTCTGCGGCGGCTCGGCCAGCCGGAGTTCTTCTGCGTTTCCCATGCGCCGCAGTCTCCGCTCGTGCCAACCTGTTACACGTGCGGGCATACAAGTTCCTCGACCCCCACGGCCGATCGCCCTTCACAGCAGTGCCGTGGACGGTTGGTGAGTGGGTGGAATCAGGGTCGGTCGCGATCTGCGAAACGGGTGTGCACGCTTGCGAGCCCCCCGACGTCGCGTACTGGCTCGCAGCATCGTTGTGGGAGGTCGAGCTCGGGGGTGAGATCGTCCGGTCCCACCACAAAGTCGCGGCGTCGCGAGGGCGACTCGTGCGCCGCATCGACGCTTACGGCACCGTCGTGCGTGATCTCGCTGAGGTCGGTGCATGGCGCAGCCGCGACCGCGCCGTCGCCGCGCTGCACAACGACGGCGACCGCGCCCTCGGCGACCGGCTATCGGCCGCAACGACGCTCGACGCACTGGTCGCCCTCGACAGTGACGTCAGCGACGCGTCGTTTGCCCTGACCGCGGCGGCCCTCGCGGTGGATGCCGCGCACGACGCCCTGTACGGCAACCCGGCCGAGTCGCCGTTCGTCGCCTGCTGCTCCGCGGGTCACGTCGTCGCCGGTCCCGCCGGCGACCGCGATGCATACGACGAGGGCTACGCGGCCGAGCGGGCCTTCCAATCGCGTTGGCTCACTGTGCGCCTTGAGCTGACCTGAGCCGAGAAGGTCAGCTCAGCGCGACTGGCGGAAGGCTTCGAGCAGCGCAGCCCGGGCCGCCGGAGGCGGTGCCTCGTGCCGCACCTCGCGCAGTACGCCGATAGTGAGGCGCAGCTGCTCGACGTACTCGCTGCAGTGGGGGCAGATAGCGACGTGCTCCTCAAGCGAGACGCGGTCGTGGTCGTCGAGCGCGAGCTCCATCCAGTCAGTTGCCATCTCGACGAACTCGACGCATCGGAACTCGGGCTGGACCATCACGAACCAGCCTCCACGCCCTCGTCAAGGTAGCGCTCCAAGGTCGCCCGCGCCTTCGAGCGGGCCCGGTGCAGCAGCACCCGTTGGTTCGCCTCGCTCAGGTCCAAAAGGTCGCAAACATCAGTGGCCGACAGGCCATGCACGTCGCGCAGGGTAATCACCGCTCGCTGCGAGGGCGGAAGCTCGTCGATCGCCGCGACGATCCGGCCTCCCACTTCCGCGGCCAGCAACCGGGCCTCAGGAAGGTGCTCGGTGGAAGGAGGTGTTCCCCAAAAGCCGGCCCAACGGCCGTCAGCGATGAAACGGCCTGGGTCGACCGACGGTCTGCCCGCCTCCAGCTCCGGCTGCAGCGACGAGAACGGCCGAGTCCGCCCCTCCCGCTCGCCCCTCGTCTTCGCCCGGTTGACAAGGATGCGGAACATCCACGTCTTGATCGACGACCGCTCCTCGAAGCGGTCGATTCCCCGGATCACACCAAGGAACGTCTCCTGCACCACGTCCTCGGCGGCCTCCACGGTGGCGACATACATCCGGGCGACGCGCAGCATCGTGTCGTAGTGGCAGTCGAGCAGCTCGGCGAACGCCTTCTCGTCGCCCATTCGGAGCGCGACAACGAGAGCGGCGTCTTCGCCGAGATCCACCGTGCCGACGCCGTCGCTCTCCACTCGGGCTCTGACGTTAGTTGGTGGCCATCAGGCCATGCGCTGGCCGAGGTGATCGGCAACGCGGAGCGAGTTGGCGATGATCGTGAGGGTCGGGTTCACCGCCGAGCTTGACGCGAAGAAGCTGCCGTCGGTGACGTACACGTTGTCGACGTCGTGGAGTCGGCAGTCCGTGTTCAGCGCTGACGTGGACGGGTCAGTGCCAAAGCGGATCGTGCCGTTCTGGTGAGCCACAGCGGAGATCCCGAGCCTGCCGCCGAGGTACGTGTGCTTGGTGCGTAACCGTTGTTCGCAGCCTATTGTGTCGAGGAGCGATTTGAATTTCTCGATGAGCCGCGTATGGGCCTCGAGGTTTGTCGGCGTATATGAGAGCTTCAGGCCACCATCCGCCGCGACCTCGACCCGGTTTTCCATACGCGGCAGGTCTTCAGTGGTGAGCCAGAAGTCGAGGGATCGAGCGGCGAGGTCGGCGGGGTCCTCGGCGTCGGGAGCGTCGAGCGACATCGTGAAGGCGTCGCTCTTGCCGAGCATCTGCATTGCTCCGAGAGGGAACTCCCACTCGCCATCGCCGTAGTAGAAGTCGTTGAGGCCGAGCGTCTTCTCGAACACCGTTGCATGCCGGTCCTTCGAGATGGCGATGAGCGAGCTGTTGTTGTGCATCATCAGGTTGCGCCCGACCACGCCGGAGGAGTTCCCGAGGCCCAGCGGGTGGTGCTCGTCCGCCGACGACAGCAACAGCGCCGCCGAGTTGATGGCGCCGGCGGCGACGACGACAACGTCGGCAGTGAGCTCCAGGCGTTCTCCGTCGACGTCGGCGATCACTTTGTCGACGCGCCGCCCGCCGTCTCCGGTGACGAGGCGGGTCACACGCGCTCCGGTGAGCATCGACACGTTCGGGTGGCGCAGGGCCGGCTCGACGCACACGACGTGCGCGTCGGCCTTGGCCTTCACGACGCAGGCGAATCCGTCGCACGTCGAGCACCGGATGCAAGCGCTGGTCTCGGGGTGCGCCTCGTCGAGCAGGATCCCGAGCGGGAGCGAGAACGGGTGCAGCCCGGCGCCCTTCAAGTCGTCGGCGAGCTGCTCGATTCGAGGCTCATGGCTCACCGCAGGCCACGGGTAGGGGGCCGACGCGGTTGGCTCGAGCGGGTCGGCGCCCCGGTCACCGTGCACCGAGTAAAGCTGCTCGGCTCTCGTGTACCACGGCTCGAAGTCGCCGTAGCCGAGGGGCCACGCAGGTGAATCGCCCTCGACGTGGCGCACCACCCCGAAGTCTCGCTCGCGCATTCGGAACAGGACCGCACCGTAGACCTTGGTGTTGCCCCCGACGTAGTAGTGCTGCTTCGGGTTGAACTTGCGCCCGTCCTGGTCGGTCCAGAGTCCGGCGTTGCGGTACTTGAGGTCGCCCCACACCACCTTGGAGTCCCAGTTGTCGCGCTCACGCGGGTACCAACCGCCGCGCTCGAGGAGGAGAATCTTCTTGCCTGTCTCGGCGAGCGCGTAGGTCAGCGTGCCGCCGCCCGCGCCGCTACCGATCACGATCACGTCGTAGTGGTCAGCCATGGGACTCCTCACGAGGGGCGGCCAATAGGGCCGCAAGGGAAAGGGTTCGGGTGGGTCAGGTGATCGCGAGGGGGGCGACCCAGGCGCCCGTCGCGCCGCGGAGCTTGGGGTGCGAGACGACAAGGAGGAACTCCGTCGCACGGGCCTCGGCCAGCTCGCTCAGACGGAGGTTCTCCATCACCAGCACGCCGTGGTCGATGTTCAGGGTCTGGGGGACGACGAAGGGTTCGTCGGGTTCTTCGGCCGGGACTGGGCCGTAGCTCCACGTATCACATCCGGTGATGACGACACCGCTTTCGGCGAGCCACTTCGCGACAGCCATGCCCGGACCTGGCTCGCCCGAGGTGTAGCGCTCGCCGTCGTCGTACCAGTAGCGACCCCACCCGGTGTGGAACAGCACGGCATCGCCGGGCTCCACGGTGAGCCCGGCGAGTGCCGCGGCCGCGTCGTCGGGAGTGATCACGTCGCCGGGGTCGAGGTGAGCGACGCCTCGCGAGCGAGCAATGTCGAGCAGCACGCCGCGGGTCACGATCTGCGGCGCGGTCTCGATGCCGTTCTCGGTCGTTCCCCACTCGACAACGACGTCGTCGACGTGGTGGCCGCCGTGCATGCGCCCGTCACGCAGCAGGTGGTTGAGTCCATCCATATGGGTGCCCATCTGCGATGGCGCGTGCACGTACTCCACGATCCAGTTGACCTTGTTCTTGCCGATCGAGCGAGCCGCGTTCGTCGTCAGCAGTTGACGAAAGGTGCGGCCCGGGAACGCTGGGACGTGTTCGTCGAGCACGTGCGCCAGGTCGAACACACGCCCGTCGCGTACGTGTCGGGCGGCGGCGGCGACGGCCGCGCTCACTCCGAGCTCCAAGTGCCACGGAAGTCGGCGTACAACGTGAGCCCGCCATCGACGAACAGCGTCTGGCCGGTGATGTAGCCCGCATCCTCGGAGAGGAGGAACGCCGTCGTGGCGGCCATCTCCTCGGCGAGGCCGGGCCGGCCCATGGGGATGTGCGCGGTGACGAGCGCCGCCTTCTCGGGGTCGTCGACCCAGGCCCGGTTGATCGGCGTCACGGTGGCGCCGGGGCCCATGGCGTTGACGCGAATCCCGCGTCCGGCGAACTCGAGCGCGAGCGTGCGGGTCAGGTTCTGCATGCCTCCCTTGCTGACCGAGTAGCCGAGGAACTTCGGCTTCGGGATCACCTGGTGCACCGACGAGATGTTGACGATCGCTCCCGGCCGCTCGTCCTCGAGCAGCTGATGAATCAGGGCGCGGGCGCACAGGAACGAACCCCTGAGGTTCACGGCGAGCACCCGGTCGAACGCTGCAGCGTCGAGCAAGTCGGAGTCCTGGGCGATCTGGATCCCGGCGTTGTTGACGAGGAAGTCGATCGGGCCGAACTCTGAGCGCACCTGCTCGTACATCTGATCGACGGCCCCCTCGTCGGACACGTCGGCCTCGACGAGCATCGCCCGGCTGGGTGCTGGGCAGGAGTTCACCTCGTCGATACACGCGTTCACGACGGCGTCGATCTCGTCTTTGGTGCGCTCCGCGCCCTCCATCGGGCCGACGTAGTTGACGGCGACGTTGACGCCCTCGTGGCCGAGCCGGATGGCAATCGCCTGGCCGATGCCAGAGCTCCCACCGGTGACGATCGCCGTCTTGCCCTGCAGTCCGTTCACTGCGACCTCCATGATCGTTGTTCAGGCGTAGTCGGCGTAAGCGGCGATCCGTTACACCCGAAGTTCGCTGTAACGCTGGGCGCCGATGTCGGACGATGGCGGAGTATGCCTCTTGACTCGCTCATCCCTCGCCTGTTGGCGCGCACGGCCGCGCATGAGGGTCCGGTGCATGTCGCAGAGCAGAACGCGCTCTATGTCACGGTGCCGGGCGCGATCCGCCGCATCGAGGTCACCACCGCAGCGGCGACCGATCTCGCTGTCGCCATCGCTTGCCCGAATGGGATGTTCGACGGCGGCAACAACACGCTGCTGGTCTGCGACCAGGGCAGCTTCGAGCAGCCGGCTCGCATCGCCCGTCTCGACCTCGCCACCTGTGCGGTAGAGACGGTTATCGACTCGTATCGTGACATGCCGCTCAGCTCACCGAACGATGTCGTCGTCGGTCCAGACGGCGTTATCTGGTTCACCGACCCCAGCTACGGGCATTTGCAGGGCTTCCGCCCCGAGCCGGCACTCGGCGACTTCGTGCACCGCTACGACCCTCGCAGCGGTGTGCACTCCATCGCCGCCGACGGCTTCGACAAGCCCAACGGTATAGCGATCTCGCCTGACGGCAGCGTGCTCTACGTCACTGACAGTGGTGCGCCGCACCACATCGAGGCGTTCGACGTGACCGGCACCCACCTGCGGGGCCGCCGGCTCTTCACCGTCATCTACCCTGGCCACCCCGATGGCCTGAAGGTCGACCGGAACGGCTTCGTGTATGCCTCGGCCGGCAGCGGCGTGCAGGTCTACGACCCTGACGGTGACCTGCTCGCGGAGATCCATCTGCCAGGCGCCGTCAACTTCTGTTTCTCCGAGCCCGATCACAACCGGCTCTTCATCACCGCCGACGACGCCGTCTGGGTCGTCGCCCTGCTCAGTGGAGGCTGACCATGACCCTCATCCGAACCCGCCGGACCCTCGACCTCGCCGCAGTCGAAGGCGCGATGACCGCGGCCGAAAGACACGCCACCGAGCATGGGCTGCGCGTCGTCATTGCCGTCGTGGATACAGGCGGCAATCTGCTCCGGCTCGGGCGCACTGAAGGCGCCCAGGTCGCCTCGTCGCAGGTTGCGATCGACAAGGCGCGGACGGCGGCGATCTTTATGCGGCCGAGCCGCGAGATCGAAGCTCAGGTGTCCGAGGGTCGCCTCGGCGCCCTTGCGCTGCACGGTGCCGTTGCGCTGACCGGCGGTATCCCGCTGATCGTGGACGGCGAAGTTGTCGGCGCGATCGGCACGAGCGGTGAGACGCCCGACGAGGACGAGGGTGTCTCGCTCGCTGGTGCCGCCGCAGATCTGCCGTTCACCGAAGGTCCTGCCCTCACATTCGACGGCGCCCGGCTCGCCGCCGAGGCCGCTGCTGCGGAGGCCGAGCACCGCGGGGTCGTACCTGTCGTCGCGATCGTCGATGCCGGCGGCGAGCTGATGTACCTGAACCGTCCCGACGCAGCGCAGGTGGCGAGCGTCGGAGTGGCCACCGACAAGGCTCGCACTGCCGCGATCTACCGCCGCCCGAGTAAGGACTTCGAGGATCAGGCGGCCGGTGGCCGTCCCTCGGCGCTACACCTCGCCGGTGCCGTGCCGCTCCAAGGCGGGATCCCCCTGACCGTCGATGGTGAGGTCATCGGTGCGGTCGGTGTGAGCGGCGCTTCGTCGGCTCCCGAAGACCAAGAGCTCGCCTTGCTCGCCGCCGCCGCTTTCGCCACGGCCGTCGAAGCCCAGCCGTGAGCGCCCACCGCATCCCCGGGCCGCCCGAGCTCCTGCCGGGGTGCCCCGACGCCATCGTCGACCTCCGCACCGCGGAGGGCGCCGCCCTGGTCGGCGCGCGGTGGCGGCACCGCGACGCCACCGTCGTCGACGTCGACTTCGTCGGCGTCGGCTTGGACCTGGCACCGAGCGGTGAGCCCAACCGCACGCAAATCATCTCGCCCGCAGCCGGTGCCATCGGCTACGACGACAGCGACTGGGATGAGCTCGCGCCCCACGAACTCGAGCACCGCCTCAGCACGGGACGTGTCTGCTTCGACTGGTACCGCACGAAGGTCACGATTCCCGAGCGCATCGGCGAGTTCGACCCGAGCGGCGCGACGATCGTGTTCGAAGTCGTCGTCGACGACTACGCCGAGGTGTGGGTGGACGGCGAGCTCCCCCATGCGCTCGGCGATGTCGGTGGGCCTGTCGCCGCGGGGTTCAATGCGCCGAACCGGGTGGTCCTCACGCGCGACGCACGGCCCGGCGATGCCTTCACGATCGCAGTGTTCGGCATCAATGGGCCGCTGTCGGCCGATCCACGCAACTACATCTGGGTTCGGACGGCGTCGCTCGACGTCTACGCCGCAGAGCGCGCGCAGGTGGGCGAGCTCGCAGAGCTAGCGATCGAGCGGCGCGATGCCCGGCTCGATGACGTGATCCCGCCTGATGTGCGGCTGGAGCGGATCGCCGCAGGCTTCGTCTTCACCGAGGGCCCCGTGTGGGTCGACGGCGCGCTGCTGTTCAGCTCGCCCGACGTCAACACCATCTATCGCTGGTCTCCCGACGGGCTGGTCACGGTGTTCCGGTCGAAGAGCGGGTACACCGGCGTCGACATCGGCCGCTACCACCAGCCCGGCTCGAACGGCTTGACCCTCGACCCCGACGGCAACCTCGCGATCTGCCAACACGGCAACCGGCGCGTGATTCGCGTCAACCCGCATGGCGACGTCACCGTCCTCGCGGACAAGTTCGACGGCAAGCGACTCAACAGCCCCAATGACCTCGTGTTCCGCAGTGACAGCACTCTCTACTTCACCGATCCGCCCTTCGGCCTGCCCGGCGTGTACGACGACCCCAACAGAGAGCTCGCCTTCTCCGGCGTGTTCCGCGCCCGCGACGGAGTCATCAGCCTGGTAACGAGCGAGCTGGCCGGACCCAACGGGCTCGCGTTCTCGCCTGACGAGCGCTACCTCTATGTCGGCGACTGGGACCCCGGCCACAAGGCCGTCATGCGCTACGACGTGGCCGTCGACGGCTCGGTCGGCGACGGCGTGCTGCTGTGCGATCTGACCGCCGAGGACGGCGATGACGCGATCGACGGCATCAAGGTCGACGGCGCAGGAAATCTCTACGTGTGCGGCCCCGGCGGCGTCTGGGTCGTGGACCCCGACGGCGCGGTGCTCGGGCGCCTCGTTGTGCCCGAATCACCCCACAACCTCGCTTGGGGCGAAAACGGAAACACTCTTTTCATCACCGCCATGACCAGCGTCTACCGCCTGCGGCTCCCCGCCGGCGGCCAACTCCCCGGAAAGAAGGCTTGATCACTATGCGCCCCGACATCGTCCCCGGTGCAACGTTCCCCGACTACGAGGTGCCCGACGAGAACGGGGTGCCTCACAAGCTCTCCGACCTCCAAGGGCCCGACAACACCATGGTGCTCCACCTGAGTCGCGGCGAGCACTGCCCGCGAGAGCGCCAGATGCACCTCGAGCTCCTGAAATTCCACCAGTGGTGCGCGGTGGGCTTCTGCTCGCTGGTGTCGCTGCTCCCGAACGACGCGCACGAGACGTACAAGCTCAAGATCTCAACCGGTGCTGGCTGGACGTTTCTCGCCGACGAGAGCCTCGCCGTACAGGAGGACCTCGACATCCGGGAGTACACCGACCCCCACCACCCCGCAAGCGTCCCCCACACGTTGGTGCTGGCCCCCGGCCTCGTCGTCGACAAGGTCTACTGCGGCTATTGGTTCTGGGGCAGGCCGTCGATCTACGACCTGTGGGCCGACCTCCGCGATCTGTCGAAGCGGATCCGGCCGGACTTCGACCCGCTGGCACCGGAGATCCGCGACGCGTGGCTGGCAGCCAACTCGTGAGCGAAACGCGCGGGACCGTTCGCACCGAGCCCAGCCACAAGCGGGTCCGCATCCGATTCGGCGGCCGCCAGATCGTCGACACCACCGACGCCCTCTACGTATGGGAGTGGCCGTTCTACCCGCAGTACTTCGTGCCTCGAGAAGCGGTCATTGAGGGCGCTCTAGTACCGACGGGGCGCACAAAGCGATCACCCAGCCGAGGTGAAGCCACGCTGTACAACGTCACGATCGGCGACCGGGAGGCGGTGGACGCCGCGTGGGTCCACGAGGACAGCGCGTTCGAGGAGCTGCGTGACCGGGTGCGGTTCGAGTTCGACGCCATGGACGCGTGGTTCGAGGAAGACGAGGAAATCTTCGTCCACCCCCGCAATCCGTCGACCCGCGTGCAGATCCTCCCGAGCACCCGCCACGTGACGGTGAGCGTGGACGGTGTATTTGTCGCGAACACGATCCACCCGATGTTCCTGTACGAGACCGGCCTGCCGCGACGGACCTACATCAACAAGCTCGACGTGCGCATGGACCTGTTCACGCCGACTTCATCCGAGTCGCACTGTCCCTACAAGGGCACGGCGCACTATTGGGCGGTCGCGACCCCCACTGGCGAACTCGCCGACCTGGCGTGGAGCTACAAGGCCCCGTTCCGTGAATCGCAACAGATCGCAGGGCTCGTGGCGTTCTACGACGAAAAGGTCGACGTCACCGTTGACGGCGAGCAACAGCCCAGACCGAGGACCCACTTCGCATGATCCCTTGGCTGCGGACGCGGCGGCGACGAATCGTCTGCCGCGACGCGGTCGAGCTGATGACCGACTACCTCGAGGGCGCACTGGCGGCACCGGACGCCGACCGATTCGCTCGCCATCTTGCCGGCTGCGACGCCTGCACCGCCTACCTCGCCCAGATGCGCACCACCATCAATGTGCTCGGACGCCTGCGCCCGCAGGCCCTCCCCGAACCGGTGCGAGACGGGCTCATTGACGTCTACCACCGATACCACGAAAGGGACTGATCCATGGCAAGCATCACGTTCGGACGGCAGATCTGTGGCGACCTCGGCGCCGCGGCGTCGCGGGAGTGGCTCGTCACCGACGGGCTCGGCGGCTTCGCGATGGGCACGGTCGCGGGCCTACAGACGCGGCGCTACCACGGACTCCTCGTTGTGGCGACTGAGCCGCCGATCGGCCGCCACCTCGGTTTGGCAGCGCTCGACCCGGTGCTGGTCATCGGCGACGAGCGGATCCGCCTCGCGACGCACGAGTGGGCCGACGGCGCAGTCAGCCCCGCGGGATACGTGCACCTCGAGCGCTTCGATGTCACTGACGGGGTGCCTCGGTGGCGGTGGTCGGTCGGCGGGGTCGCACTCGAGGCCGAGCTGGCAATGATGCGTGGCCGCGCTGCGACCGGCGTGCGATTCACGCTGCTGCGGTCCGGCGCCCGAGATCGGGTGACGGTCGAGGTCGAGGCCTTGTGCACCTGGCGCGACGTCCACGGCGAACGCAGGGCGAACGGCGACCCGGCGATCGACAAGGCAGCAGACGGATTCATGTTTGAGGGTGTGTACCGGGTGCGCGGGCCGGGCTTCGAGCCCGTCGGCGAGTGGTACCGGGGCGTCCACCACCGTGAGGAGGCGGCTCGGGGGCTGAACGATGGCGAGGATCTGTGGTTCGCCGGGCGCTTCGTCGCAGCGTTGGAGCCAGGCGCGACGATCGAGGTCGAGGCGTGGCACGGCCAGCTCGACGAGCCGCCGGCCCCTGCGCGGCAGATCATCGACAAAGCCCGACAGCGTGCGGTAGGGGTGGCTCGATCTTCCGGCGCCGGCAACGAGGTCGACGCTCTCCTGGCGCACGCCGCTGACCAGCTGATCGTGACCGCGCCCGCAGGGCCGACCGTCGTCGCCGGCTACCCCTGGTTCGGCGATTGGTCCCGAGACACGATGACCTCCTACGAGGGCCTGTTCCTCACCACCGGCCGTGCCGGGGAAGGCGCAGAGCTGCTCCGAGCCGCGGCGGCCACAACCTCCGAGGGGATGCTCGCCAACACCGCCGACGCAGGGGGCACGGAGTACAACACGGTCGACGGGTCGCTCTGGTTCCTCCATGCCGTTGGGCGCCACGTCGAGCGAACGGGCGACACCGATCTTGGCGCCGAGCTGCTCCCCGTGCTGAGCGATGTCGTCGACCACCACCTCGCAGGCACGCGCTTCGGCATCCGGGTCGACGCCGACGGTCTTATAATCCAAGGTGCCGACGGATGGGCGCTGACGTGGATGGACGCCCGAATCGACGGTACCCCCGTCACCGCGCGGCGCGGCAAGCCCGTCGAGGTGAACGCTTTGTGGATCAACGGGCTCAGGCACGTGGCCGCCATCGCAGGGCGAAAGGGAACACGCTTCGGGACGCTCGCCGACACCGCGCAGAGCTCCTTCATCCGGCGTTTCGTTCGGCCCGATGGCTTGGGGCTCTACGACGTCGTCGACGGTGACGAGGGCGATGACGCCTCGGTTCGCCCCAATCAGCTGCTGGCGGTATCGCTCCCGTACGCGCCCATCAGCGACCCGGCGCCGGTGCTTTGCGCGGTCGGTCCGCTCGTCACCTCGCTCGGGCTGAGCTCCCTCGCCCCCGCCGATCATCGCTACCGGGGCTGCCATCGCGGCGGGCCGGTCGAGCGCGACGGCGCCTACCACCAAGGAACCGTGTGGCCCTGGCTGATCGGGCCCTGGTTCGACGCGCAACGGCGCGCCGGCGTCGTCGACGGGTCGGTGCTCGACGGGCTCGTCGCGCACCTGAGCGAGTGGGGGATCGGTTCCGTGTCCGAAACCTTCGACGGCGCTCCCCCGCACGCCGCGACCGGCTGCCCGTTCCAAGCATGGTCGGTCGCCGAGCTGCTGCGAGTTCGGGCGATGATGCGCTGATGGTCCAGCTGAACGGACGTCCCAACGCCGTGATCCGGACCGGACACTCCTACCAACGCAGCAGCGGCTCAGGCAGCGGAGCGCTGTTCGGAGATGGGTCCGCCTCAGATGGTGTGCAACAGGACCGGCAAATACCAGGGCGGTGCTCCAGGCATCGTGGAGCCTCGGAGGGCACTCATCATGGAATGGTCTGACACGAAAACCGCTATCGATCTCGGTCGCGAGTACGAACGCGTCCGCTCGGTCACCGAGTGGCTCGCGGAACCGCTCGGGGCCGAGGACCAGACCGTGCAGTCGATGCCCGACGTCAGCCCGACAAAGTGGCATCGCGCGCACACGACGTGGTTTTTTGAGACTTTCGTGCTCGCTGCCCACTCGCCCGGGTACCGGCGCTACGACCCTGCTTTCGAGTACCTGTTCAACTCCTACTACGAAGCCGTGGGGCCCCGTCACCCCAGGGCCGAACGGGGGCTCATCACGCGGCCAGCGGTTGGCGAGATCATGGCGTACCGCCAGGTCGTCGACGACGCGATGGCGGCGTTGCTCGCAAGTGGCCCGTCCCCCGACGCAGCGACGCTGGTCGAGCTGGGTCTGCACCATGAGCAGCAGCACCAGGAATTGCTGCTCATGGACATCAAACACGTCCTGGCCCAGAACCCGACGGTGGTCGCTTACCGTCCCCCGGCCTCGCCGCAGTCCAAGTCGACCAGTCCGACGCCCCCGTTGGATTGGATCGACATCGAGGGAGGGCTCATCGAAGTTGGCCACGAGGGCGACGACTTCGCGTTCGACAACGAGGGCCCGCGCCACCGGGTGTGGCTCGGGCCGTATTCGATCGGCGACCGGCTGGTCACTTGCGGCGACTGGAAGGAATTCATCGCTGACAACGGCTATCAGCGGCCCGAACTGTGGCTGTCCGACGGCTGGGCGGCAGTCCAACAGCACGGTTGGGAGGCGCCGTTGTACTGGCGCTGTGACGGGACCGACCCCGGAACGTGGTCGCGGTTTACGCTCGCCGGTCCCGGCTCGATCCCCGACGAAGAGCCGGTGTGTCACGTCAGTCACTACGAGGCTGACGCGTTCGCGGCCTGGGCAGGGGCGCGGCTGCCGACCGAGTTCGAGTGGGAACACGCGGTCACATCCGTGGGACCGGGATCAGATGCCGAACACGGCATCTCGTGGCACCCCTCGTCGCGTTGTTCGCCGAGCGACGCAGGTCAATGGTTCGGCGCTGTCTGGCAATGGACCGCAAGTCCCTACATCGGGTACCCGGGCTTTCAGCCGGCAGCCGGCGCGGTCGGGGAGTACAACGGCAAGTTCATGTCAAACCAGATGGTGCTACGCGGCGGTGCTTGCGTCACTCCCGAACGCCATACGCGGCCCACTTACCGAAACTTCTTCCCCCCCGGTGCTCGCTGGGCGTTCGGGGGAGTTCGATTGGCGCGAAACACATGACTGTCTCGATCATCGATCACCTCGGTCCCGACGACGTCCGTAACGCCTTGTGCGCCGACGTGCGGGAAGGTTTCAGCCAGCGACCGAAGATGCTCCCACCCAAGTGGTTCTACGACGCGGCCGGGAGTGCGCTGTTCGACAAGATCACGCGGCTCGTCGAGTACTACCCCACAGAGGCCGAACGGAGCGCTCTGAGTTTCGCCGTCGGCGAGGTGGTTCGGCTCTGTGGGGCCGACACGCTGGTCGAACTCGGCTCAGGATCGTCGGACAAGACCAGGGTTCTGCTCGACGCGCTCACCGCCAGCGGCGACGTTGGTCGCTATGTCCCGTTCGACGTGAGCGCGGCCGCGTTGCGCGACGCAGCGCAGGTGCTGGAGCGGCGCTACCCCGAGCTGGCAATCGACTGCGTGGTCGGGGACTTCGATCGACACCTCGCGATGCTGCCTGGCGGCGGCCGGAGAATGGTGGCGTTCCTCGGCGGTACGATCGGCAATTACCCGCCTGAGCCGCGTCGTCGCCTGCTGGCCTCGATCGCCGGCATGCTCCAGCCAGGCGAGACGTTGCTTCTTGGAACCGACCTCGTCAAGGACCCATTACGTCTCGTCGCCGCCTACGACGACGAATCTGGGGTGACCGCCAGCTTCAATCGCAACGTCTTGTCGGTGGTAAACCGTGAGCTCGGTGCTGACTTCGACCTCGATCGTTTCGATCACGTCGCGCGGTGGAACGAGGCGCAGGAGAGGATCGAAATGTGGCTTCGCTCGACCGTTCGCCAGACGGTGACCGTCGCCGAATTAGCGATGCTCGTCGACCTCGACGAGGGTGAGGAAATCCTCACCGAAATCAGCGCGAAGTTTCGTCGGGACGGCGTCGAGCGCGAACTGGCCGCGGCCGGATTCGAGATGATCGGCTGGTGGACCGACCCGGCGGGTGACTTCGCGCTCAGCCTGAGCCGCCGGGTCGAGTGAACCGGATCTGTCTCGTCCAGCCGCAATGCGTCAAACATCGTGCGCGTCCGAAACTCCGCCGCAGCTCGCTCAGTGAAACACATTTAACCTGATCACTCTGCGGTGATCAGAGCGCCCTCGGTTGAAAGTCCACCACGAAGGCGATCGAGACACGAGAGCCCTTCGACCTCAACATGTCAGATCGCGTCTTGGCGTATTTGCTTGCGTTCTTCGTCGGTCGTGCCACCCCAGATTCCTTCGAGGTCACTCTCAGCGAGTGCCACCGTCAGGCAGTCGTCCCGCACGACGCACCTGCCGCACAGGTACAGAGCGGCCCGCACCGAGGACTGTCCTGGATCGGCGATGAACCATGAGTGACCGAAGCCTCGACATGCTGCGCGGGCGTGCCATTCCGGCCGGGCTGCGAACTGCAACAACGGACGTACAGGGTCCTCGCCGATCATCATCGACTCGAGCATCGTGATGTTCAGGGTCGTGATGTTCGATGTCCAATCGTTCATGCACTGCACTGTGGCTCGCCCAGATGACTGGGGCGGGGTCGACGTATTGCGAGTCGGCAACGCTTGGGCAAACGGTTCCCTCGTCGAGCAGTCGTCGTTCTGCGATCGTGGTGGTGTGGATGGACAGGTGGTCGTGGTGGAGACCGTGCTCACGCTCGCGTCGCTCACGGACCCACGAGCGCCGGGCGGTGCCGTCACTTCGGCCATTTGTGGCGCCCGTACCCACGATGGACCGTGTCGATGGCCCCACAACAGCCAGCTCGACACCAGCTCGAGTCCCGCCATTCTGCGAACTGTCGCCGTCGTGGAACCAGCGTGCGTCGACGAGGTGTTGCAGCTCGTCGAGGACTGTCTCAGATGCGACGCCCGATGGTCAGCTGCGAGCAGTCGACCGGTCGAAGCGACGGCGAGCGACCTGGACCTTTCTCAACGGATGGCGAGAGCGACACGCTTCGACCTGTGACTCGGGCGTACTGCTGCGACCCAGAAGCCCGAGTCCCTTCGATGCCGGCAGATTGTTCACGGGCTGGGGTGCGGTCCTCGATGTCGCGCTCTGAGGACCGCACCACCCCGCGACTACTTCTTCTTGCTCTTCTTCTTGTCCTTCTTCTTGTCCTTCTTCTTGCTCATGGGTCACCTCCCGTCACGTCAACACAGAGTTGACTACCGAGGTCAACATAGCGTTGACATGATTCCCCGTTCAACGATGGCTCGAATTGCTCAGCGGCTCGCAGTGCGAGTCGAGTTCGCCGGGTCCCTCGTCGGCTCGCTGGGCTGGTGTCGGTTCGTCGACGTGGGCCTGGGCGAGTCTCTCTACGATGTGGGCGTCGTTGGGGGTGTGACAGGCAGGCTGCCCATCGCTGTGGGCGAGTGTGATCATGGAAGTCGCGCGGCGCGTGGATGACCCGAGGCCACGCTTCAGGTTGTCCGGTCGCCGATCTGCGGTCGCCGGAGCGAATGATTGAGCGACGCGTCGGGAACTCGATGGAGCCGCCGCAGGGGAGCTCCGGGAACGATGTGGTCCTCGAGGTGTGGCGCTCGCACGAGCTGGCTCTGGTCGTCAATGTCCGAGGACCACGCTTCTGTGACGCCGACCAGAGTGGTGAGCGCCGCGTAGCCCTCATCAACGATGCCCTGGTCGGTGTCGCGATCGGGCTGGTAGTTGGTGGGCACCAGTTCGAACTGGAGTTGGTCGCCCTCGGTGCCCGACAGGGCTGCCCGGACCGCACCGAATGGAGCGAGGCGCCCCCAGCGGAATCCTCGGAGCGAACCCCCCAGCGCCACGGCTGGAACGTTGAGGTTCACGACAGAGCGGGACGGCGCCGCGATCACGAGCCCGAGCACGAAAGCCGCTGCGTCGGCGGCGGTCTCCCAACACCACGGGTCGGATTCGGCGACGCTCACCGCGAGCGCGGAGATCCCGAAGTTCTGAGCAGTGAGCGCAGCGCCCACGGTTCCGGAATGCAGCACCGAACGGCCAGTGTTCAGCCCGGCGTTGATCCCTGAGACGACCAAATCTGGCGGCGCTCCGAAGGCGCCCAACTGGGCGGCGATCACTGTGAGCGCTGGTGGACCGTTCAGCGCCCACGCGTCGATGCCGGTCGCTCCGTCGATCTCGACCTTCGCGGCGTCGAGTGACTCGTCGGGTCGGATCGAGCCGATGCACGCCCCGGCACCGCTCCAATCGCGGTCAGGCGCGACGACGAACACCTCGTGGTCCGTCGCTGCGAGACGGCGGACGAGCGCATGCAACCCCGCCGAGGAGATGCCGTCATCATTTGTCACCTGGATGCGCATGGCTCTCCCTCGCAACCCGCAGGCCCCCGACCGTAGCGAGTGCCGGTGGCTCGTTGACCCGTGTCGATGCTCAACTCGTCGACCGACTGGACGACCTTGCAGTTGAGGGAGGTCGGTCTCCCGCCGGCTCCCTCAACTGCCGTTGAATGCGGGACTTCATACCCGCCTGCCGGTCGCGCCATCATGAGTTTCGGCATGAGTTCGCCCTGATGCCGTTGGTGGGCCGACCGGAGAATTGTCACGTAATGAGTGGTTGACGTCGTGTTCGTGAAGTGTGCGCCCCGAAGGTGACCTCTCGGTGGCGTTTCGACCACCATTGGCGAAACATCTCGGTCCGCTCTCTCGTTGGGACGCGAGGCCCGCGTTCCGCGCCGAGATCAATCGGTCGCCGCCCGGGCGATAGCTCGATGTGCGCTCCATCAACAAACCGGGGAGAGACGGAACCGATCGCCTCGGTGACCGCCGGGACCTCAGTCCTTCGCGAACTTTGCTGCGAACTTTGTCGCGGACACGAGATCATCGTTGATGAGGCGGAGACGAGCGATCTGCTTCGATGACGGGGGCCGAGCTCGTATGTTCTCCTGCGCCGCTTCCAGCGATTCCTCGAGCGCGACGAGCTTGCTGCGGAGAGCGAGAAGCAGTTCTCTCGCCTCGCCGTCCGCGATCGCGGCACATCTTGATTCGGACTCCTGTCGCCGCTTCTTGTCCGTTCGTGTTGACGCCACGCCGTACCTCCCGCGCGGCGCAGGCTAGGAGGACCGCAACGTTTCGTCCACCCTCTGGTTTACGATCTGCCATGCGAAGTGGGACGAACCCCGATCGCAGAGTGAGCTCGACGGCGGACCCATCGGGGAGGGCTTGTGGCGTGTGCTCGGAAGTCGAAGGACCCGGGGTTGGTGTCCTCCGACCAACGAGCGGCAGATCTGATCCGCCAGACGCATCGAGGGCACCTAGCGCCACGATGGCCAAGAAGCTATCCATCGAAGATGACGACTCGACATCCGGTCGGTGAACAATGGTGGAACGTTCGGCGCGACTCTCGACTCGAGCCTGACCGAATCGCCGCACGCTGCTCCGTTGAGTGAACGGCGCCCAGCCATCCGGTGGCGGTCACTGCGTGACGTGAGATCGGCCGTCTATCGACGTGGGTGCTCGTCGCTTTCGCCAGTGTCAGGGGGATTCGCCGCAAGCCAGTCACGCGCCAAGCGCTCAGCGAGGATGCCGACGAAGCTCGGCGCCTTGCTCTCCTCCTGGACCTCCTCGAAGCCGCGTCGCACGATCGCTTCGACGACCGCCGGGTCGTGGCTCTCGAACTCGAGTCGAAGGGAGTCGACGACGACTTTGATGGCTTCATCTTGGTCTGGCTCGGGCACATCCACGCCGACACCTCGCTCTCTCCCTTGTCTCTACACAAGCTGCGACGGGTCGTGGGTGTACGCGTCTCGAACATCGTCTGAACTCTCGTGCAGGAAGGGGAGCTCCTCGGTGGCGGCATCTTGTCGTGCGTCGTCAACCAAGCTGGCGACGTCGGTCGGTTCTGGCCGGCCGACGTTGTTACGAGGTCGGCGCGATCGGTGGAGGTGGGTAGGCGACGTCGGGTGCGCAGGTGCTGACCTTGGTGGAGGCCAACGCCGGCTCGGCGAGGGTTGGTGGGTTCTGGAAGGCCATCTTGGTGAAGTCGAAGCTGTCGAGCAGGTTGTCGGCGTTGGCGTCGCGGTAGGTCATGGCGCCGAGGTTGAACTTGGTCTCGATGAACTTGAGGACCGAGGTGTGGTCATGGACGACGTGTGACAGGTAGTCCTTCTTGGCGTAGGGGGAGATGACGTGGCCGGGCACGCGGGGCCCGTAGTGGTCGAACGCTGCTGGGAGGTCCTCGGGGTCGACGCGTGGGGCGATGTCGTCGGGTGGGATTGCTGCCGGTGGTGGAACGTGGTCGTAGTAGCCGCCGTGCTCGTCGTAGATGAAGAACATGGCGGTCTTCTCCCAGTTCTTTCCGGACATGACGGCGTTGATGATCGACGCGCTGTACGCCTCGCCGAGTTGCACGTCGGCTGGGCTTTCCTCGGTGTAGGTCTTGTCGCCGGGGCTCACGAAGCTCACCTGAGGAAGGGTCCCGGCGGCGCAGTCGGTGAGGAACTGCGAGAAGGTCTTCACGTGGTCCTTGTTCTTCGCGAAGAAGGTCGGGAACAAGAAGACGTCGGCGAGATCGATGACGTAGTCGGCCCAGGTGATCCCGTGCGCGTTGAGGCGATCCCAGATGAGTCCGTTCGGGGCATCAGGGGTGGCAAGGACTTCGTTCACGTCGGTTGACACGATCCCGACCGAAGTGGCGGCTTGGAGGAATCGGCGGTTGGGAAACGTCTGGGCGGGGGCGGATCCGAACCACCGGTCGCACAGCGGGAACGTCGAAGCGAGCGAGTAGTAGAACGGCAGGTCATCTTGGGTCCAGTAGCCCATCGAGCCGGTGCCGCCGTCGCCGGCCCGCACGAAACCGTCCATTTTCCCGCCGTTGACCGAGGTTCGGGTTGCGTGCCACGACTGGCTGGCACCTTTGGTGCGGTCGCACGTCGAGTCCATGTGAAAGACCGGCACGGCGGTGCCATCGGACCCGGGGTTGGAGTTGGTGGGCACCCCGTCGCGCAATGTGTATCCGTCGCCGCGTGCGAGCATGCCGTAGTAGCTGTCGTAGGAGTGGTTCTCCTGCATGTAGACGATGATGTGTTCGATCTCGTGCATCGACTCCGTCCCTTCTGGCTTTGCGGGGAACGGCAGGGTTCCGGGCGCGAGGGGACTGGCCGGAAGGCCCGACGTCGTCGAGGGGACCGTCGTTGTGGAACGGCGCACCGATGTGGTCGAGGCGCTCGCTCGGGTCGAGTCGGACGAGCAACCGCCGATGATCGGCACAGCTACGCCGGCAGCGAGCATCGAAAGCAACTCACGGCGGGACAGCTGGTGGATGTTCATCGGTGGAACTCCTCGAGGTCGTGACCGAGCTGGGAATTGTGATTGCCGCGATGGTTCGGATCGGTCGGATTGCGGTCAGCGCGGACCCAAGCTCGCGCGGCGAACCCGAACCCGGCGCCGACTGCCCATCCCGCGACAACATCCGACGCGTGGTGGACACCGAGATGAGCTCGACTCCAGCCGATCCCCGCCGCCAGCAACCACCACGCGGATGATCCGGAGGCGTCGCTGAGTAGTGCTGCCATCGTCGCCCCTGAAGCGGCGTGCCCGCTGGGGAAGCTGGTGTCTGCCGGTGGGCGAAGACGAGAACCGTGGTCGAGACAGCTGACCGGTCGCGAGCGACGGAAGAGATTCTTGACTCCCCAGTTCACCGCGATCGACTCGACGCCCAGCACCAGGATCGAGGCGATCCAGACCCGTCCATCGTCGCCAGCTCGCGAGAACCAATACATCAGCGCGGTGAGCATTCGTTGCTCCCGGCCGATCGCGGCGACGGTGTTCCCGCGTCGGTCGAATCGAGCGAACGTGTGGAGGAGCCGGTCGGCGCTTGGGATGCGAGGAATGGTGTGGTCCTGCTGCACTGGGTGAGCCTCTCACCCATGGCGGCCGTGTGGTGGGGGACCACTGATCGTTCCACCAAACTTCATCTGCATCTCGCCTCACTCGATTCGGCGCCCTCCGGAGAGATCTCCGGGAGCGATGTCTTCGAGGTGATCGATGGATGAACTCTCGGCCGGGAGCGTTGACCTGAGGGTCTGGTTCGGGAAAGGTGCCGCCATGGCGACCAGTCGACGGATGTTCCTGCGCGGGAGCGCGGCGCTCGGGATGAGCGCAGCGTTGCCGGGTGTCGTGGGGTGCGCTCCGCCCCCTGATCCGATCGGCGGTCCTGCGCCGTTCCGCCATGGTGTGGCTTCGGGAGACCCGGAGAGCCAGTCAGTCGTTCTGTGGACTCGGGTCGACCCGACCGACACACAAGCAGCCGCGACAGTTCGGTGGGAGGTCGCGACGACAGGCGGGTTTGATCACATCGTTAGCGCCGGATCGGCCGCCGCCACCCAGACTCGCGACTGGACCGTGAAGGTCATCGCGGACGGACTGTCACCGGCCACGACCTACTTCTACCGGTTCGTGACCGACACGGCGACGTCGACGGTCGGGCGGACCCGAACGACGCCAAGCGGCGCGACCGATCGGGTCAAGCTGGGCGTGGTCTCGTGCTCGAACTACGGGTACGGAAACTTCTACGCCTACCGGAACCTCGCGGCCCGCACCGATCTCGACGCGATCGTGCACCTCGGCGACTACATCTACGAATATGCCCAAGCCGGCTCCGGCGAAACGTTCGGCGAGTTCCGGCCGCTCGACCCACCCACCGAAGCCACCACTCTCGACGGCTACCGACGCCGCTACGCCCTCTACCGACGCGACGCGGACCTCCGAGAACTCCACCGCCAGTTCCCGATGATCCACCTATGGGACGACCACGAATTCGCCGACGACCCGTTCATCGGCGGGGCGGTCAACCATCAACCCGGCGCCGACGGCGACTGGGGCACTCGTGTGGCCGCGGCGCTGCAGGCCTACGACGAATGGATGCCGACCCGCGTGAGCGGCAACCAGATCTATCGCACCGTCGACTTCGGCGACCTCGCCCGGCTCGTCCTCACCGATCGACAACGCCGCTACATCTGGCCCGAACCCGACGACGCAGACCTGTACCTCGGGCATGCGCAATTCGGCTGGCTCGACCAACAGTTGGCGGAGTCGACAAGCCGATGGATGATCCTCGGCGCGCAGACCACGTTCGGGTCCACCGACCAAGACATAGCGTCAGGCGGCTGGGGCGCCCTAGACCGCCAACGCGTCTACGACCAGCTCGCAGCGGGCGGGACCGACAACCTCGTCGTCGTCTCGGGAGACACACATCGGGCCCTCGCCCTCGACCTCATTGATGACCCCACCGCTTACCTGAAAGATGGCGCAGGAACCGCCGGCGTCGAACTGTCCTGCGGATCGATCTCGTCGCCAGGCTCCAATCTTCTGAACCCCGGGCCCGGGGTGCGATGGAACAGCGGGTTCGACCGCACCTACCTCGTGCTCGACATCGACGCCGATCGCACCCGTAGCGAGATCTGGGGGTTCTTCGACTTCGGCAAGTACCTGCCGTGGAACCCCGGCGAACAACTCCTCGCCCAGTTCACAACGCAGACTGGTGCCAACACGCTCACTTGACGGTCGAACCCGCCTTCGTTGAGCGGCGGTTGAACCGCTGCTGGGCGCCCTGCTTGCTGAGTCCGTACAACTCGCCGATTTCCGCCCACGTGCGGCCAGCGTCACGGGCCGCCTCGGCGTGGCTGCGTTCAAGGCGCTCGAGGGCTTCCCGTGCGTCGCGAAGCAGGTCCAGCCGGGCCAGGACATCGGGTTCGTCGGTGGCAGAGCGAAGCTCCTCGATCACCGTCGCCAGCCGCTTTCGTTCACGCTGTTTCACGGGCCAACTGTACGGCGCAGACTGTGGCGCAACAGCGTCAACGAAGCGTTGCCCAGGCGGTCAAGGGACTGTTGACCCTTTCGAGACGACTCGTGAAAGCAAGCACGAGGTGAAGTTTGTTGGAACGGGAGACGAGCGCCACGATTTGCAGGCTGGGCCGTGCCAGGATCGTCCACATGCGGATGAGGGTCAGACGAGGCTCGGGTGGTGACCGCTCGACTCGTGCGGCGGTGTGTGACATAGCGTTGGACGAGATCGACGTGCGAGTCTCCCGTCTGTTCGCCGTCGTTGTCAGCGGCTTGGCGTCAGCCACGACGGCGTTCCTCGACGGTGATGCAACCGCAGCTGAGGACGTCATCCGGGGCGAGGTCATCATCGACGATCTCCATCGGGACACCGAGGCGATGGTCAGTCGCCAACTCCTCCTGACGTCGGCCGGAATCGAGGCCGAGGCGCTCGGACGCCTGATCTTGGCGCTGCGGATCGTGCCCGAACTCGAACGGAGCGGTGATCTCGTCGAACACATCGCAGCACGTGCGTCGAACCGAATCGCTGCGCACCTCTCCGAACATTCTGTGGTGTTGATCCGCGAGATAAGCAACGTCGCAAGCAAGCTGTTGCAACACGCAGCCGGTGCCTTCGGTGGTGCCGACGAATCGACGGGGGAGGACCTTCGGCCGCTCGACGATGCCCTCGACGACCTTCATTTCCAGCTCTGCGATGAGCTTGCGGCCTCATCGCTACCGGTAGCCGTAGCCATCGAGATGGGACTGGTAGCCCGCTTCTACGAACGGCTCGGCGACCACGCCGTCAACGTGGCCCGTCGAATCGACGAGGAGAACTACCGGTTCACCGAGCCCGCACTGATCGACCCCGATCCCTCGATCGGCCGAGCGGCTACGGCTGGGCCGAAGCCATCAGAATCGTGAATCAGAGCAGCTGAGATCCGTGCCGAATGTCTTGCGCTCCCTCAAAATCGGCATTCCGGTCATGTGGGCGCTATCGGTGGCCGCGCTGCTCTTCTACACCTGGCTCTCGGGTACCGACGATCATGCGGCCAACCTGGACTACTTCCTTGAATGGCTCATCTCGCTGTATGCAGTCGTGATCCTGACCATCGCGATCTTCGTCGAGTTCGTCCTTCTCTTGATGCTCGACCGGCGACGGAATCGCGAGGAGCCGAAGTTTTGACGGGGGACCACAGGGAGAACAGTCAGCTTCGATGGTGGTCCATAGGCAAACGTTGCGGCATGGCTCGACGGGCGCTCGCGCCCTCTTCCCCAGGAGCTTCTTTTCGAGCCTTGAGGCAATTCGGCCTCGCCCGATGGCTCTTTCGTTTGAGTGCCGGGCTCTTTGTCGTAGGCGTCCTGACCTTGGCGGGTCTGCTGGTCAATGCGTACCGGGAGCAATTCAAACCTCCGGCCACTGACCGCGTTCGGCTGTCGTCGAGGTTCGAGGTGGTGTCGGACTGAACCGAAGGAGGTAGTGGTGGCGAAACGACCCGCGTCCTCCGAGTTCGATATCTGGGCGGCGACGCCGCGCAAGGCGCCCGCCGAGCGGTCGTGGAACTCCGTCGGACGGGCTGGCAGGTCACGGCGCTTGATTGCGGCGGCGATTCCGACGGCGACATTGGATGCGGCGCGTCCGACCCTCCAGGAACAGTCCCGGTCACGTTGCATCAGACGCGGATGGGTGTCGTCGGAGTGCCATTGAGTACGCCGTCACCGGCGAACCACCCGTAGCAACTAGGCCCTACGCGAGGCGGAGAACGAATATGTCCCCAGCCGAGGTCGAGGCAACGATCTGACCGTTGATTTCGATTGGCGGTGCCTCGTCGTACATCGGGTTGTCGACGGCGATCGTCCACGCTGGACGCCCGTCGGGCCAGCGCGCCCTGATCTCCTCGATGTCGGTGTCGATGACGAACGATCGAGCGGGCGGCGCGGCAAAGGTGTCGTCTGGGCGGCTCACGCCGAGCCGTGGGCGAGTCGATCTCCCGCTATCCGGCGGTACCGAACCCCGACGATCACCATCGCCGCCACCGCGAGCAGAACGGGGACCGGTGCCTCGGGAACGACGGGCTGCGGTCCGGTTGATCGAGGTGGCGCGCCGGGGATTTTGGCGATTTGATCGAGTGCAGAGTTCACCAACCCGTCGGGAAGTCGGGCGAAACTCAGCGACGGAGCTTTCATCTGTCCGTCGGTGACCGCGTAGTTCAGGAAGGTGGCGAGGGCACGTCCCTCGGCCGTATCGAGCGCGGCGGTGGGCACGAGGATGTAGGTGGACGTGACCGGAAAATACTCCGCCGGATCGTTGCCCGTGTACGTGGGGGCGTACGTGCCGTCGGGGTGAGGCTGGGCGAAGGCGAGAGCGGCGGTCACATTGCCCGGAGTCGGTTGTGTGTACTCACCCTCAGGGTTCAACACCGATGCGTTCGGCCGTCCTCGTTGCAGCGCGTATTCGGCTTCGTCGTAGGTGATCGAGTCCTGCCCGACCACGTCGCTGTTCACGACGTTGGCGACACCTTCGGAGGCATAGGCCCACGACACCTGGCCGAAGCCCTGAGGCCACTGGGCGGTGGGCTGGCCCGACACCAGGTCCGGGTTCGACTGATCGGGGAGCTGCCCGACGACGAACGACACGAACGTGGCCCACACGGCAGGGGCCGCGTCGAGGCAGAACTGGCTGAGCGAGTAGCTCGTTCCTGCGCCGTCGGATCGAACGACCGGGCGGACGAGATGATGTTGGAGGCTGATTGACGGGTTGGTCGCCAGGAGAGCCGGGTCGTCCCAGAACATGTTGGGTTCGGTGAAGATCCGACAGGCCTCTCGGGGAGTGAGCCGAAGGTCGGTGACCGCGTTGCCGTTGCCGTCCTTGAGGTTGTACATGAACCCGAGTCCGGCGGCGGTGGTCGGGACGTAGGCGAACGACTTCCGACTCGACGCCGCCAGCGCCGGTTGGTCGAGCGCGAGATATGGGGTATCGGTGCCGCCGAAGTCGAGTTCGCCGGTGAGGAACTTCAATCGACCGAAGTTGGACCCGGCGGCCTGATAGTTCACGTCGAGGAAGTAGGGCGACCGGTCGACATCGGCGATCCACTGGCGGTAGAGCGGAACTGGGAAGGTCGTACCACCTCCGACGACAGGCGCCGTCGGCCCAGCCTCGGATCCCGGTCCGGGAATCCTCTGTTCCAAGTAGGGCAAGGCGAGGCTGCTGGTTGGGATCACAATCGGGGTCGTCTCGGCTCCGGCGCTCGACGCAACGCCACCGATCAGCAACAACACCATCCACGCGGCGGCGAGAGATCGAAGTCCGGAGCCCACGTCGAGAGACTGCCTCGTCCGAATGAACCGCAGGTGATGGCCACCCGAACACGGGGACAACAGTTCGCCTGGCAACGAGCACCTGCCAGCGATTGGCGACGACGGCATCGACCCAAACGCCACCATGCCGAACGCCATCCCCCAACTCTGTCGACCACGCGACAGTGCACACGTTCGAGGAAGGGAAAACGGCTGGGCCCGTCGATCAGGGGGTCGTTCGTCTGGACCGAGCGATGAATTTGTCGGGCGGGGCCAGTTGGGGGCCGGTCTCAGGGTGATCCCGATCGTGTGACGAGCCGTCATCGCTGCGTTGCCTTGGAGGCTCGAAGCGGTGCGACAACTCGAGCGTGCCGATGCGCCCTCAGCTCCCGGGAGAGCGACACCGCTCGAGATGGGATCGAGTCCACAGAGATGCACCCTCGGTGACGCGCGTCTGACCACTCGCGAGAAATCGGCGCCAAGTTTCGAGATTGTCCCCTGGCGCGAGCGCTTAGGGAGAGCATGGGCAGTGTTGCGACGAGGTCGGTCGATCGGTGTTGAGCGTTCATCGTTTGGCCGCGGGCGCGGAGGGCTACTACTTGGACCAGGTCGTCGCCGGGGTCGAGGACTACTACGCCGGTGCGGGTGAAGCACCCGGGGAGTGGTTGGCATCATCGGGACTGCTCGGTCTCGACGGCCGGGTCGATCCCGATGACCTCCGGTCGGTGTTGCTTGGTGCCGATCCGTCCTCGGGTGTGCGGTTGCATCACGGGACGGGCCGGTCGGTGCCGGGTTGGGATCTGACGTTCCGTGCACCGAAGTCCGTGAGCGTCCTGTGGGGACTGTCCGACCCGGCCGTCTCCGATGTCGTGGTGGCGGCGCACGAGGCGGCGATCAGCGCTGGGCTCCGCTACGTCGAGGAGCGGGCGGGGTTCACACGCACCGGTCGTGGCGGTGTCCACCGTGTGCGAGGCGACGGCCTGATCGCTGCTGGGTTCCGGCATCGGACGTCGCGCGACGGCGACCCGCATCTCCACACCCATGTCCTGGTCGCGAACTCGATACGAACGTCGGACGGCCGATGGCGGACCTTGGATGGTCGCGGGTTGCTCGTACACATGAAGACAGCCGGGTACATCTACGACGCGCAGCTCCGTCACGAACTCACCGCCCGGCTCGGGGTCGGGTGGGAGCCGGTGGTCAACGGTCTGGCCGACATCGCC